>NZ_JANQCW010000005.1:0-90535 GCF_024723635.1 Campylobacter sp. W0066.1
AAACCCGCCACTAAAAACAATTATTTTTATGTTTTTATTTTTTAAATACTCGCATAATTCTTTAGCGCCATTCATCAAGGGTAAATTTTCACAGCACTTTCTTACTTGATCAATAGGCATTCCCTCAAGTAAGGCTACTCTAGCGCTTAAGCTTTCAAAAAAATCAAGCTCACCATTCATTGCTTTGTTGGTGATTGCTTTTACAGCATCACCAACTTTATACTCTTGCGCTAAAATATCGATGGTTTCTCCATCCATTAGCGTAGAATCAAAGTCAAAGGCACAAAGCTTTATCATTAAAACTCACGCTTTAATAAAGCTTCAGCTTTTAATATAGTCAAGATATTTTCTTCTCTTTTACCTATACCAAAAATCATACCTTTTTCTTTTAGTAAAGTTTCAGGTGGTGGATCAATCCTGCTTCTGTGAATTTTGATAGCCTCTGTTAATCTATCTATCACAAAACCCGCATTACCTGCAGGAGTTTGATTGCCATTTGCCATACCCTTTAAAACAATATATCTAGTTTGAGGTGTCATTTTAGAACTACCTTGATTAAATCTTTTTGCAAGATCAATCAAAGGCATAACATTACCCCTCATATTAAACACACCTAAAACATAATCAGGCACACTTGGAACCCTAGTATATTCTATAGGTTTAATAATTTCTTGGATATTAAGAATAGGAATAGCATATTCCTCATCTCCAACCACAAAACCAACAAGCTGAATAATATCCTCTTCTTTATCTACATCAGGTTCTGCAATTTGTGCTTGTTGTTTTTGCAAAACCTGGCTTAATTTATCATTCATCTTCTTATCCTAGTTTTAAATTTTTTCTAACTACATTTTCTAAGTACTCTGGAGAGTAAGGCTTAGTAATATACTCAGTCATTCCTACTTCCACACCTCTTAGACGGTCTGATTTACTAGTTCTTGAAGTTACCGCAACAAGTGGAAGGTTTTTATATTTAGAATATTTTCTAATTTCACCTGCTAAGGTATAACCATCCATTCTTGGCATTTCAATATCAATCAGCACTGCATCAATATCATGCTCACCTGATTTAATTGTATTTAATGCCTCAACGCCGTTAGTTGCTTCTATAATACTCACACCTAGTGGTTCTAGTGATTTTTGCATGATATTTCTATCCATCTTAGAATCATCCACTATAAGTACTGTATAATCACTTGGTTTTTCTTTCACAACTTTTTTAGCTTGCGCTTCAATTTGTGCTTTAATATCTACTTTGATCTCTTTAGCTATATCCATCATAGCAGCAACATCAATAATCAAAGTAACTCTACCATCACCACGAATCGTCGCTCCTGCTATACCTTGGATGTTTTGTAAATATTCACCCATAGACTTAATAACGATTTCTTCTTGACCTACTAAAGTATCTACTATAATACCAAGCTTACTTTCTGCTACACCAATAACAACTACATAAGTTTGATCGGTATTTTCAAGCACTTGTTTTACACCAAATACATCTGAAAGTCTTACCAAAGATAACACTTCATCTCTTAAGCGTAGTACATTTTTACCTTCAATAGTATAAATATCATCAATTGGTACTCTAACTGTTTCAAGAACGCTTGCAAGTGGAATAGCATAAAATTCTTCTTGCGTACCTACAAGCAACGATTGAATAATCGCCAAGGTAAGTGGGATTTTAAGTTTCATCACAGTGCCTTTTCCAAGTTCACTGTCGATTTCAATCACACCATTTAATTTTTCAATATTGGTTTTAACAACGTCCATTCCAACGCCACGACCTGAAACATTAGTAATTTTTTTCGCAGTTGAAAAACCTGGTTTGAAAATCAACGCAAATGCTTCTTTATCACTCATTTGATCAGCTTCACGTTCTGTGATTAGATTTTTCTCCATAGCTTTTGCTTTTAATACATCAGCATCAAGCCCTTTACCATCGTCAGCAATCTCTACTACAATGTGGTTTCCTTCATTGTATGCTTTAAGATTAACGGTTCCTTTTTCTGGTTTACCATTAGCTACACGCGTTGCTGGATCTTCTATACCATGATCACATGAGTTTCTAATCATGTGCATAATAGGATCGCCAATTTCTTCTACAATAGACTTATCAAGCTCAGTTTCTTCCCCTGAAATTTCAAGCTCCATTTGCTTACCAAGCTCACGACCCAAATCACGTACAACTCTTGGGAATTTGTTGAAAACTTTTGCAATAGGTTGCATTCTTGTTTTCATAACTGCTAATTGAATATCTGTAGTGACAATGCTAAGTTGCGATACTACTTGGTTTAATTCTTCTAAGAATTTTTCTCCATCATATCTTTCTTCAACATCATCATAAATTTTCAACAAGCGGTTTTTACCTAGTACTAACTCACCAATTAAGTTCATCAGATGGTCAAGTCTTTTAACTTCAACCCTAATGGTTTGATCCATATTCGCACCACTACTTCCACCACCTGCTGCAGGAACTTTTTTCTCAGCAGTTGCATTTTGTGCTTGAGTGGCTGGTTTACTTGAAGCTGGGTTTGCTTCTTGTGTTTTTTTCTTTTCAGCACGTCTTGCTTGATCTTCAGCTTTTCTTACTTTTAAAAGCCTTTCAATTTCAGCCTCAACCTCATCATCGCTAAGCTTATTAACATCAACTTCAGGCTCTTCAGCTTTTGGTTCTTCTTTTACTTCTTCTTTTGGCTCTTCAGCTTTAGCCGGTGCAACAGACTCTAAGCTTTCACCCTCTGAAATAGCAGTTAATCTTGCACAAATTGGAGCTATGTCAAGTCCTATTGCTGTATCGTTTCCATTATCTCTAATAGAATTTAACAAGGTTTTCATCATATCAATAGACTCTAAAACCACATCCATTACTTCAGGAGTAATTTTAAGCTCATTGTGTCTTGCTTTGTTTAAAACATCTTCCATGTGATGAGTAAGTTTTGTTAAAACATCAAAATTCAAAAAGCTTGATGATCCTTTAACAGTGTGCGCAACACGGAAAATTCTATTTAATAGTTCTAAGTCTTCAGGATTTGCTTCTAATTCAACCAAATCATGGTCAATTTGCTCGACTAATTCAAAGGCTTCAACTAAAAAATCCTCAAGTATTTCTTGAATATCTTCCATTTTTACTCCTCACCTTTTTCATGTTTTTTAATAACACGAGAAATTTCAGCAAAGAAATCACTTGCGTTAAATTTAACCAAATACCCCTCACCACCTGCTTCTTTAACACCTTTATCACTCATAAACTCATTTGATAAAGAAGAGTTAAACACGATAGGAATATTTTTAAATCTCTCATCTTCTCTTACTTTAGCTGCAAAGTGGAAACCATCCATTTGAGGCATTTCAACATCACTTACGATAATCTTTAGATGTTTATTTAAATCATCACCATATGCCCCATATAGTTCTTGAAGTTTTTGTAAACCTTCAACACCATCTTTTGCTTCTACAACTTTTAAGCCGATTTTATTAAGTAAATCTTTAACAAGTTTTCTTGCAGTAGAGCTATCATCAAGCGCTAAAGCCATACCTTCGATTTTTTGGATTTTATCATCTTCAATATCAGTTTGTGGAGTATAAATTCCAAGCTCTTGCACAATGCTTTCTAAATCTAGGATAAGTAAAACCTCATCTCCTTCGATTTTAGTCACACCGGTGATTTTACCCTTATCTAAACTTCCTGCACTTGTTGCAAAAGTAGCTGGTTCTATATTTTTCCAATTAATCCTACGAATTCTTTTTGCTTCATGCACAATAAAACCAATTAAAACATTACTAAATTCAGTAATGATTACCCTAGGTTTTATATTTGTCATTTCTGGTTCTTGAATTTGCATCCATTTTGCTAGGTTGATTACAGGAATCACCACACCACGAAGATCAAAAATACCTTCCACATAGTCAGGTACCCCTGGAATTTCAGTCAAAAAAGGAATTTTAATGATTTCTCTAACCTTAGAAACATTTACACCATAAATTCCCTCATAGACTTTATCGTGGCCTTGCTTAAAGATGCGAAAATCAACAAGTTCCATTTCATTTGAACCTGTTTTAACGACATTCTCATCAAACATTATGCCTCCTTAAGTTCTATTTTGTGAAATCTGATTTCTGGCTCATATTTTACTACAAAAAAACTTTCCTTGTATGCAAAAGTAGCTAAATTTAAATATTTTATATTTTCGTATTCTAAAAACACATCTTGATGATAATGACCTTCTATTACAAAACCTATATTATAGTGCTTTAAACGCTCTTTTGCTAAGGCAGAAAAATGGGGAATTTTTCTAATAAGTTGTTTTTTGTTTTGATTTTTTAGAATTTTTTGAGTAATTTTTTCTTTACTAATAACATTCAAAAAATTTAAAAAAAATAGCAAATAATGATTTCTTAAACTTTTTAAGCAAAATTGCAAAAAAGGTTTTAAAAAAACATCCCCATGGGCTAATTTTACTAAGGTTTTATCTTGGAATTCGCAAAGCAAGGGTTGTTGTTTTATGCTAAAGACCTTCACTTTTTTAAAAAATTTAGCTAAATTAAAATCATGGTTACCTTCTAAATAAATGATTTCAATTTCATTAGCAAGTTCTTCGAGTAAATCTATATAAGATTTTGCAAAGCCATGAGTAGCTTTTACTTCATAAATCAAAAGATCAAAAATATCACCCATTAAAAAAAGCTGTGGAGTTTGAATTTTTTTATCTTTTAAGGCTTGCAAAAAATCCCAAAAACCACGCCTATTCTCATTTTCATGCGCATCAGCGATGAAAATAGCATTTTCTTTTATAATTATTTTTTGCAAAAATTAAAATTCCAAAGCTTTGTATTCTATAGAAATGATTTCAAATTCACTCTCGCCTTTTGGCAAACGCACTTTAAAATCATCGCCTTCTTTTTTACCAAGCATTGCTTTAGCAATAGGCGAACTAATGGAAATATAGCCTTTTTCTAAATTTCCCTCATTTACCCCTACCAAAGTATAAGTGCTTTGTTTTTCACTTTCTAAATCCTCTACAACAACAGTTGAGCCAAATTTCACACTATCATGCTCGTAAGAAGATGGATCGATGATTTGTGCTCTTGAGATCAAATCCCCAAGTTCAGCTATCTTTCCTTCTATAAAAGCTTGCTTTTCTCTAGCTGCGTGATATTCTGCATTTTCTTTTAAATCTCCATGACTTCTTGCTATGTCTATTTCTTCTACTACTTTTGGGCGTTCAACTTTTTTTAAATGTTCTAATTCTTTTTCTAATTTCTCATAGCCATATTTACTCATAGGTTCTTTTTGCATGATTTATCCTTATTTGATTTCATAAAGTATTTTAGCTAAATTTTTTGCACTTGCAAATTGCAAATATTCTTTTAAAAAATCTACTTTATCAAAAAATGCCTTATAATCGTATTTAAGATAAGCTTGATATAAATTTTCCACATTCACTTGCTCTTGTAAAAATTCAGGATTAAGCTCGCTTTTTCCTGCAAAATCCAAAAAGATATTTGCAAGGCCTATGTGTTTGAGTTTTACAAAACATCTTGCGATAAATACATCAATAGCTTTAGCCTTATAAGCAAGCACAAAAGGCGTGCCAACCAAAGCTGCTTCAAGTGTAGCTGTACCACTACAAATAAAAGCAAAATCAGCATTTTTAAGCACTTTTGGGGTGTTAGTTTGAATTTCAAAATCATTTATATCCCCATAAAGATCTAATCTTTTTAAATTAAACTCAGGCACACAAAGGATTTTTTTACCTTTAAATTTAATGCTTAATTCTCTAAAAATAGGCATTAAACGCTTTATTTCACTTTTTCTTGAACCAGGTAAGAAAGCGATAATTTTTTCATCATCATTTTTTGAAAGTATAGAATTTATATCTTCTTGATTTTTAAACTCTTTTATTTTATCTAAAAGCGGATGACCTACATAAGTGCTTTTGCTAAAAAACTCACCATCAAAAGGCAAGATAGAAGCTAACACATCAAAATGACTTTCTATGATAGGTATACGACCTTTTTTCCACGCCCAAACTTGAGGCAAGATATAATAAATTCTTTTTGCTTTGGAATTTGCTTTTTTTAAAGCTTTTGCAAAAGGTATGTTAAAAGCAGGAGAATCTATACATAAAATCGCATCAATCTTTTGAGTAAGGCTTAAATTTACTAGCTCTTTTATAGCTTTTTTGGCTTTTAAAATGAGTGGCAAAACCTCTATAAAACCCATAGCACTAAACTCATGTGAGCTATAAAGTGGCTTGGAATTTAGACTAAATTCTTTACATAAACTCTCATCATAAATTCCTACTAAATCAAATTTTTTATACTCATTTTTATAAGCTTTTAAAACTTCTTTTAAATGCAAATTTGCTGAAGGCTCTAAAGCACAAACTAAAAAGGTTTTCATTGCAATAAGAACTCTTTTAAAGGTTTTAAATTTTCATGGTTAAAATCAAAATGTTTATCTTCTAAAATTATTTTTCTACTATCTTTATCTTTATCAAAATATTCTAAATAAGTGCGTAAAATTGAATATTTACTATCATTGATATTGTTAAGTTTTTTAACAAATTCTTTACAAATATTCCATAGTTCTTTATTGACAACCACATCCTCAAACAATGAGTCTATATTTTTACATTTTTTATCATCCGAGAAAATAAAAATTTTACATTTTTTAAATAATATAGACCCTAATTGTTTTTCTATATTCTCTTTTATTTGTTCGGTTGTTTCATTTTCGGAACTAAATAGCATTTTAATTCGTGTTCCTTTTTGAATATACGCCATGTAATCTTCTAGTTTATTTTTATCTTTAATTAAAATAAAATTTTTGCGATCTATTGTGATATTTAGTGTTTTGCAATATGCAGATACAAAAACTAAACTTTCTTTATTATCGGTTATATAAAAAACCATGTCAATTCCTTAACTCATTAGCATTATCTATATTTACGAGAAACTTTTCCTGTGAAAATCGAATTGACTTTATATTTTTTTCATCATCTTCATAAATATTAAATACAGATACTTTATCTTCTTTTTCATATTCTAAAATTTCACTCATCTTCTCTAGTATCTCTTGATTATGTGTTGTGATAAAAAACTGCACATCGCTTTCAGAATTTAAAATAGTTTTGACTAGTTTTTCAATACCTTCATAATGAAGACCATTTTCAAGCTCATCTATTAAAATATATTTTTTATCAGAAATAATAGAAGCCATTATAGAAATATACTTTTTAAAGCCTTCACCTAAAAGTTTAAAATTAATTGCACTATTTAAGCCTTTTTTTTGTATGACTATTTTTTCTCTTGAAAAATAAAGTTCTTCTATATCATGTGAGAATTCGCCACATATTTTTTTTAGTTTTTCTTTTTTCTCTTTTTTTTCTACAATATCTGCTAAACATTCTCTTAAGTTATTGTCATAAAAACTACCTTGATATATAAAATCAACATTATTAATTTCTGGAAATATCATAAGACCATTTTCAGAAGTTTCTAAATTAATAGAATGTTGAAATTGTATTTGTCCTAAATTTGGAAATGTTTTTTTAATACTTAGTGTTTTAACACCTTGATCATTTTTGTATATAAAATTTATGTGATTTATACCATTATCAATATTTATCATTAAATTATTTTTGTTATCTATAGGAACATTTGAGTAATGAGATTTTTCATCACAATTAATTTCTAATTCTTCATTTCCAACCTTTATAATCGGTTTTTTGTTTAAATCGTAATCATAAAAAAAACTTTCAAAAGCATCATCATCTACATGTATTTTTCTAACATCTAAAAGTTGAATAATATCATTTGGATTTTTAAGTAAAAAAGCAAATAATGCTTCCAAAATAGAAGTTTTTCCAGTATTTGCTCTTCCTACAAAAAAATTTACTTTTGAAAAATTTTCAAGCTTTAGTTCTTTTATACCCTTAAAATTTTTAATTTCTATGCTATCTATCATAATCTTTCCTTAATACACCACTTTCAAGCGTTCTTTTAAAAAGCTTTCTAAATTTAAATAAATTTCTAAATCTATATCATCAAAACCATTGATATATACATTTTCATCATGAGTATTTTTCAAAAAATTTAAAACCTCATCATCAAAATTTATCACATAAAAGCTTTGCTCGCATTGATAAAGCCTATCTTTAAAAATGACTTTTATATCATCATCCAAGCACTTACAATCTTGCAAAGCCAAATTTAAGGCCTTTTCATACGGACTTAATTTTGCATGATTTATCAAGTTTAAACTCTCATTATCATCACATACAAGCTCTGGTTTTTCTACCATAGAAAATACCTTAAACCCTAGGTCTAAATTTTTATCTGCATTTTCTTTTGCTATTTTTTCGCCTGCTCTTTTAACTCTTTCTATGGTTATATCGCTAATGACTGGATTTTTGCTATTTAACTCATTTTTACAAAAATCATAAGCAACTTTGCTTTTTTTCTCATCTATACTTTCATCAAGTTGCACTAGGATAAATTTGCGATTTCCATTATCTTGTGCATTTAATTCCATAACTGCTTGTGCTGTTGTGCCACTTCCTGCAAAAAAGTCTAGAATATAGTCATCTTCTGTTTTACAAGTTGCAATTTCTAAAAACCTCTGAATAAGAAAAGTGGGTTTTGGAAAAGAAAAAACATCTTTATTAAATAAGGTCACAATCTGCTTTTTTCCGGTAACTGAAGTCTTTAAGCCTGATAAAATAGAACTTTGTATAGAGTAGCTTTCTTCATTTTGAAAAATTTTTAATCGTGGAACACCTTCGCCATTTTTTGGAAAAAATATTCTATTATCTTTAATAAGCTTGTCAAATTCTTCCTTACTAACAGTCCAGTTTCTTGTATATTCAATGCCCTTGGGAGAAGTGATTGTATAATATTTCGAACCATTTGTTGAAGTAATGCCATTTCTAGAAATATTTCCTGACATCCAATCCCCTCTTGGATCATTGTCTGGGTTTGTAAAATCTTCTCTATCACTAAAGCGATATTCTTTAAATCTTCCTAGGGATTTTATATTTTTAAAACAAGCGATAATATATTCATGTTCAAAACGAACCGTTTTGGATGCAGTTTTCGTAAAAGAAGTTTCTTCAAAATCTGAAAGGTTCCAAATATATGTTTCTACATTCTCTTCTCCAAAAATCTCATCACAAAGTATTTTTAAATTTGCTTGTTCATTATCATCTATACTTATAAATATCACTCCATCTTCACGAAGCAAATCTCTAGCAAGTTTAAGTCGTGGAAGCATAAAAGAAAGCCAAGCACTATGAATTCTATCGCCTTTTTGGTTGATGAAAAAATTTAAAGTCTCGCTTCTTATTTCATTACCCTCATCATCAATTTCTAAAAGTCCAGTTTGTAATAACAACTTTCTATGCTCTTTTACAAAATCATCATTGTAGATAAATTTATCGTTTTTTGTGTTATAAGGTGGATCGATGTAGATCATTTTTATTTTTTCATAATAACTTTGTTTTAGAAGCTTTAAAGCATGAAGGTTGTCGCCTTTTATGATGATATTTTTAGTGTTTTGAGTATCCTTACTATAATCTTGATGAAATTTTATTTCTTTAGTGTTTGGCGTGTTGTATAAAGCATTTGCCAAAGGTTTTCCGGTAAAATTTAGCTCATAGCCTTGATTTTTGGTATTTAAACCTAAAAGTTGTGCGATAGCATTTAAATTTGGAGCATTATCGCTTATGGTTTGGGGATAATTTTTTTTAAGGTATTCTAAAAGCTCGTTTGTTGTCGTGCTAGTGTTGATTAAATTTTCTTTTTTGATTTTGTTTATATCAAGCATTGTTTTCCTTTAAAGCTTCATTTATACAATTTATTAGTTCTTGTTTGTTTATTCTTGTGTTAAAAACTATTTTTATATTTTCATCTTTTAGACTTTCGTTTAAATTTTTAAAAAATACTTTCGCATAATCTATCTTTTTTATTTCATTTGGTGAAATATCTTTTTCATTATCATAGCCTTTGCTTTCGCAGATAAAAAATATCTTTGCTCCATTTTGGTTTTTTAAAAAGTAAGCAAAATCAGGTTCGTAGTTTTTATACGGAGTTGGTATAGAAAATTTTGGCAATTTTGCGAAAACTTCTATGGTGTTTTGATCTAACTTTTGTGAATTTTCTTTTATGATTTCTTTTTCTATATTAGAATCATAAATTATATTTTCATAAAGATAATTATGTGCTGGCACATCATAATCTATATAACGCCCTAGTTTTTGCATATCTATGCTTTCTTTGATTTGACCATTGTCGATTAAATTTCTATAAGAAGTTGAAAAGACATTAGTAGAAAATTCATAAGATAAGCATTGTAATAAATTATGATGAATTTGATCTTTTATGATGATTATTAAATTTTTAAATGCTTTTTTAGGCGAAATTTCAAATTTAGTTTTATCAAGCTTTTTATAAATACTCAATACAAATTTCAAAGGTAACTTTTCATCTTTGCAAAAGCTTAATAATAAATTTTGTATATCTTGATAAAGAGTTGCCTTATAGTTTATCTGCTCTGCTTTTTTAAACTCGGTGATTATGCTATCCATGGTTTTGTCGAATTTTTTTATTTCATAAAAAGTATTTTCTTTTTCTATGTTTGTGGTATTAAAAATTTGTGCTATTTTGTCTATAAGTTCTTGTTCGCAAAGATTTTTATAAACGATATTTGCTTTTTTGTTGATAGTATCCCAAAGCTCTTTAAATTCTTTAGCTAGATTAGTTTTGATTTTGATTTCATTTTTGTTTTTGTTTGCGTTGATGATTTGCTGGTGCTTGTTTTGAGAGCTTTCAAGTGCTTTTAATAAAACTTCAAATTTATCACCTAAAAGCTTTTTCACTTTTTCATCATCTTTTATACTATCATATAAAGGTTTTAATACAATATAGTTATTATTCTCTTCTGAAAATTTTAATATTTCTTGATCTACTAAATAAAATAAAATTGCAGATACTTGATAATCATTTAAATTTAAGTTTCTAAGACATTGAGAATTTAAAATATTTTCATTTAAAACAAAACTAGAATCAAGAATTTCCTTTTGTAAATTTTCTATATAATTTACTTCTCTAGCACTTACTAAAATATCTAGATAATTTATATTATAAAACTCATCATCATTGTATGATAAAAAATTATACGTAATTCTTTTGCCTTTGTTATTTACACAAAGTCTAAGCCCACGACCAACTTGCTGGTGTATGCTAATTTGTGAAGAAGAATTTGAAAGCTTGGTTAAGGTAAAAATGTTTGGATTATCCCAACCTTCTTGCAAAGCCCATACGCTGAAAATAAAACGCAAAGAAGTATCAAAAGAAAGTAATTTTTCTTTATCTTCTAAAATAAGCTTTACTCCATAGGCTTCTTTTTCATCAATACTTCCTTTATCTCCACTAAAATAACCTTGATGAACGACCAAATTTCCTTTATCATCAAAATCTTTTTCTAAATAGGCTTTGTAATTTTGATCTAAATTTGTTTTTAAAATTTCTTGTCGTTTTGCTTTATAAAGCTCTTCAAAGGTGTTTTTGATAAAAGGCTCATCGCCTCTAAAATCAGCTACGCTTGGGATAAAAAATAAACTTAAAGCTTTTATACCTTTTTTAAATAATGCTTCCTCTTTTTCAAAATGCAAATTAATAGCTGTTTTTAAAAGATTTTTTATCTCATCTTGGTTTAAAACATAATTTTCTTTTTTTTCTATGATAGTTTTATCGCTAAAATAAGCTTTGTCTTTTTCAACCTTTGTTAAAGTGGCATTTTTCAATAAATCAAAGCTATCGTTAAGTTTTAAAATTTTTTCTTGTTCTATGCCATTTTGTGTATAAGAAAAAATAGCCTTTTTGTTTTTATATTCTTTTAAAAAAATATTATTTGAATTTGTTCCTAAAGTATGCACTTTAACTTGCTTTACCAAATACTCTTTAAAAGCAGATATAGAATCAAGACAATATACTAAATTACTAAGCTCATAATCTTTTTCTTTTGGAAAAGTAGCCCCAAAACGAAAATAAATAGAATTTAATCTAGAAAAATACTCATTAAAAGCTTTACCTTTAAGCAAATGTGGCTCATCTATGATACTAATAGGCTTTAGATCTATGATATTTTCAAAAATACTTTTTGATAAAATTTCATTAGTTTTATTTAAAATATTATCTTTTTTATCAATAGCACTATTTGTCAAAATCAAAACCGAAAGCTCATCTTGATTTTTTATATAATGGTTGATGATAGAATTTTGACTTTTTGTATCTGTATAAAAATAAGCTTTTATGTGTTTTTTATACTGTACATAAAAATATTCCCTAGTGAGATCTATGTTTTGCTTTACGCTTTCTAAGATTGCTTTTCTTGGAACAAAAATGATAAATTTGTTTTGTTTGTAAATTTTATTAAGCTCAAAAATCAAATTTAGATAAGTAAAAGTTTTTCCTGTGCCTGTTTCCATTAAAACATCTAAATTTAACTTATCGGTGATATTTTGCACCGGCAAATTTGTGGTTTTATAAAATTCTTGCAAACATTCTTTTAGATTATCTTGCTTTTTAAAATCAAAATCTTTCAAAAGGTTTATAATGTTATTTATGCATTTTTCTTGGTATTCTTGCTTTTCAAAAATCATTTTTATCCCTAACAAAAACTAAAAAGACATTCTAACAAATTTTAACTTAGAGTTTAAACCCGCAAAAGCGGGTTTAATTTAATAAACCGGAGTTGCTTCAACGATAGCAGGAGCAAAGAAAAATAATTCTTTTAACTCTATAGGCACAGAAGGATTTACAGTGCAATCATCTAGACCAAAACGATTTTCTATAGGCACGCGTGCTTCATAAAAAGTACTCATGCATTTTACTCCACCGTGCGTTAAAGATCTAATTTGCACAGCAGAGCTTGTCGTAGGCATGATAGAAAAAACCGTTTGCATTTGTCCATCTTGTAAATCTTGCTTGCAAGATTTTGTTCCAAAAGTTTTTTCATCTAAAACAGCTAAACACACATCAGCACCTCTAGGGTTTATAAACTGCACATAACCAAAAGGGCGTTGCACAGCATATCTATCTTTTTCTTTTAACTCATCGCTAAGTATTATTTCTTTTAAAAACCAATTTTGCTCTTCTAGTATTTCAGAGCTATATCTAAAAGGACTTAGCGAAATTCCCGTTTCTAAAGATCTTATGGCAAACATAGGTGTAAAATCTTCTAATTCATCTAAACTAACCTCAGCTCTTAAAAAACTCAAAGTCATAAAAAATAAAATACAAATTTTTTTCATTATTTACTCCTAAGGTCTTCTAAAATTCACAGGAAAATGATCAGAAGCTAAAAAAGTCCTAAGTCCTGCTACAGCTAAAAGAGCAATGATTGGAGGTGGATTATATAAAGAAGCTGTATTTGAATTTCCTGTGATAGCATAGTCAATGATCCTTCCGCTAGTTTGAGTATTAGTATTTGGAGGGATCACGCGTGTACGTGCTCTTAAATCTGCATCAAGCAAAGAAACCAGAGCTCCTGATTCTCTATTAAAATCACCCAAAATCATCCAATTAATCTCTGGTCTATTTCTAAAAAATTGATCTACAGCACTCACAATAGCTCCGCCATCATTACCTCCGCTTGCTAAAGCATGTATGCTAAAAAACGCGTCATTTCCTATACGAATGCCTATAATAGGTCTTGAAGCAACAGTTGGAGGTGGCAAAACAAAAACCTCATCAGCTTGCACTCTACTTACTATAGCCATGTTTACACGATTTGCCCCAACATCAACTCTTGAATAATAAATAAAAACAGAATTTGGACGGCTTGATGAGCCCAAATTCCATTCATATTCATGAATAGGAATTCCAACACCCACAGGCTGAACTTGTCTTGGTGTCATTACTGCGGTACTAGGTAGAGTTCCTGCTTCTTGAACAGCCAAAATATCCATAGGATTAGCACCCGTTACAAGCTGTCTAATGCTAATATTCCATTTACTTTCAGTAGAAGCTGATGAACCTTGTAAATTCCAAGTTCCACTATTGTAATTTTCTAAAGCTCCAAATAATAAATTAAAACCTAAAACTAAAAATATTATCTTTTTCAAAATACTCCTCCTTCAGCATAAGGTGATCTTGTTTGAAAAGCAGGTGCGCTTATGCTCCATTGTCTGTCTAAATTTTTTTCTTTTGATTTCAAACAAGGTGTTAAATATATACTATAATAATCAAAATTAAATTCCTCCATTACATTTGCAACCGTTGTTTGTATGCATTGTTGTGTAGCATAATTTTGAATTTGATAGGCACCATTACTCATAGGATAAAGTCTCCAAAATTGCGTAAAATTGCTTTGATCGCAAGGATAATGCACTATACCATTACCATAAGCATTTAAACAAGTATTAGTTTTTGCATTTTTAATCATAACTTTATTATTTGGAAATTCAATGAGCTGCCACACTCTTGCATCACCAAAAGACTTACTATCAAATAAATTATAACCCCATATCCAATTACCTGGATTTAATGCCCAAACAGTTAATGCAGCACCATTTGGATTCATGATAGTTACAAAATCACTTGCAATACCTGAATTTTCATACAAAGCATTTGAGGCAAATTTATTATCCGAAGTTAGTCTTGGTAAAGGTCCTTTTATAGGATTATCTCCTTTAAAGGTGTTTGTTGTTATAAGCGGTGGCTCAAGCGGTATAGCTAGAAATTTTTTGCCTTCCACCAAAGCTGGCGTTTTTTGCTTAGCAGGTGGTGTTGGATTTTTACCTATTTTTAAAGGATCAATATCATTTACACCACCCAAAGAACGACCCAAAGGATTAAATTGCTCTTTAGAAGAGCATCCTATAAAGAATGTTATCAATATACTTAGAATCATTACAAATTTAATTTTTTGCATTTTTCCTCCTTTGTTTAAATTTAAATATATTATCATAATTTTAAATAAATTTTGATAGAAAATATCATTTAATATTTTTTTATTAATTTTATCAAATATTTAAAAAATGAATTGTTATAATTTATTAATTTTTAATACAAAAGGAAAAATCATGGATATTGTTCAAAGATTTATAAATTACACTAAGATTAACACCACTACAAGTAGAGAAAATGGTGCCAAAGGCATTATGCCATCAAGCCCTAATCAAATGGAGCTTGCAAAATTACTCGAAAAAGAACTACAAGAACTAGGTTTAAAAGACATCAAAAGAAGAGAAAACACCATCACCACAGCTCTTTTGCCAGCAAACACTCCAAATACTCCTAAAATAGCTTTTTTTGCACATTTAGATACAAGTATGGAGCAAACTAACGATACCAAAGCACAAATCACTAAGTATCAAGGTGGGGATATATGCTTAAATAAAAACTTAGATCTTTATCTAAAAGAAAGTGAATTTAAAGAACTTAAAAACTACATAGGAGATGATATTATCCATACTGATGGCACAAGCTTACTTGGAGCTGATGATAAAGCAGCTATTGCGGCGATTATGGATATGCTTGAATTTTTTGTTAAAAATCCTAATATTAAGCATGGCGATATTTATGCTTGCTTTTTACCTGACGAAGAGCAAGGTTTAAGAGGGGCAAAAGCTTTTGATATAAAAGAAATTAATGCTGATTTTGGGTATTGTTTAGACTGTTGTGAGATAGGAGAGTTTATTTATGAAAATTGGAATGCAGGAGATTGTGAAGTAGAATTTATAGGAAAATCTGCTCATCCTATGAGTGCTAAAGGAAAATTAGTAAATTCTTTGCTTTTAGCACATAAATTTATCTCTATGCTTCCAAATGGCGAAGCACCTGAATATACAGAAAACAAAGAAGGATATTTTTGGGTTAAAGAGCTCCAAGGAAATAGCGCTAAAACTATTTTAAAAATAGATATTAGAGAATTTGATGATGAAAAATACAAACAAAGAATGCAATTTTTGCAAGATTTAAGTGATAGTTTTAAAAAGCTATACGGAGAAGAAAGAATTAACATTAAGCTTAACGATCGTTATAAAAATGTCTTTAATAGTCTAAAAACAACCGAATCTTTGCCTATTAAACTTGCTTTGCAAGCTTATGAAAATTTAAATATCAAAACTAAAATCATTCCTATGCGTGGAGGATATGATGGAGCGGTGCTTTCAGAAAAAGGCTTGCCTTGCCCAAATATCTTTACCGGAGCACATAATTTTCACTCTATTTATGAGTATTTACCTGTTAAATCTTTAAAAGCAGCAAGCAAAGTTATACAAGAAATCATCATCCTAGCTACAAAATAAATTTAAGCCTTTTAAGGCTTAAATTTATAACAACACAAAAGCAATTACAACCACCGAAACAACACAACCTAAAGCAGTTCTTTTAACAATTTCTAAAGGGCTAACCCCAGCGATAGCTGAAACGATAATACAAGCTCCTAAAATAGGCGAAAGGTATCTTCCAAGCACTGCTGACATTGCCACTGCGGTACCAAGTTTAACTTGATCAAAACCAAGATCTTGAGCATGAATAGTTACAGCCTTATTAAATGCCATAGCAGCAGCATCACCACTACCTGTAACCATAGCCATTAAAAATGGTATAAAAGTTCCACCAAAACGCACATAATGTTGTTCATTTTTAAGCCATTCTATGATGATATCAATCACCCCGCATGCTTTCAAACCTGCAACAAAAACACTAGCAGCTATGATAATCCCTATAATCTCTGCATAAGATTTTCCCATACCATTAAAAAACTCTTTAAAAATACTATCAGGCTTACTCATAGTTACTACCAAAGCTATAATCGCCCCTAAAAGCATAGCTTCAGCAACTCCAACTTGTTTTGTCCATGTTAAAAACTCATAATCATTTAAAGGACTTGCGCCTATAATTAGTACAATTAAAGGCACTAAAGGCATAAGCGCATAAAATACATTTACTTTTTCAATATTATCTTCAGTCTTATTTTGATTAGCCACTTCAAAAACTTGTCCTTTTTGATAATCTTTAAAAATCACTGCCATAATCATCAAAGAAATCATCACTATCACTCCTGCTGTTAATGCATTTGGAGTTTGAGTTAAAACAATTTCTTGTATATTTTTCCCTGAAATTTCAGAAATCAAAGCAGTATGAGAAACACCTGGACTTAAAATTCCTCCTATAGTTCCACAAAGCACTGTTGCTGCTGCCATGGCAGGTTTTATACCCGAAGCCATTAAAAGTGGTATTAAAGTCGCACCAACTGCAGCTGAACATCCTGCTGCTGAAGGTATAGCAATAGCAATAAAAAAAGTTACCATAAAAGCAAGCGGGATTAAGAAAAATCCTACATTTTTCAAAGGTGTTGTAAGTAGTTTAACTAAATGTTTATCGCATTTAGTCACTTTCATCACAAAAGCAAAACCCATACTTGCACAAATTGCCTTAATCAAGGCAGGTTGTACCATAGCATGCGTAAAAGCATTCAAAGCTTCAATGGGCTTAAGTGAAATCAAGCATAAAATAAAACCAACACTAATTAAAGCTGTTTTTGTTTCTACTTTTTTAATAAGCAAATAAACCACAGCCACAATACCAAAAATCGCAGCTAAAAGATAAAAAGTTTGCATTTTTCTCCTTTAGATTTTAGTTGTTTGATTGACTTTTAAATATTCCACATTAAAAGGATAACTTAGCTTTAACACATCATGATAACCTATGATTTTTAAGCTATTATCTTGCACTTTTAATGCAGAACCTTCCGGTATAGCATAAACAATGTCTTTTGGATTAGTTATCAAAAATTCCTCCAAGCGCTCCTCTCTACTTTCTCCATTATGCCCAGGAATTTTCCCGCTAATAAAATGTGGGTTGATCTGATAAGGAAAAACCCCTAAACTATCAAAACTTTTTGGCATAATAATAGGCATATCATTAGTTGTTTTTATGCTAAGACCTACTATGTTTGAGCCTGCACTCCAACCTATATAGCAAGCCCCTTTTTCAATACGCTCTTTTAAAACTTCAAGCAAATCATTTTCATATAATTTATGCAAAAGCATAAAACTATTGCCTCCACCTACTAAAAAAACTTTTGCATTTAAAATCGCTTCTTTTAAATTTTTAAAATGGTGCAATGATTTGATATTATCTTTTTTCAAGCCCTCTTTTACCCTAGCCTCATAAGCATCATAAGTCCTTCTAACGCCCGCATAAGGTATAAAAAGAATTTCTTCATCTACCATAGAATTTTCTTTTAAAAAATCATCTATAAATTCTCTAGTATGACTTAAATACGCACTATCTTTATAACCAGAAGCACTAAAAAGTAAAAGTTTTGACATCATTCTTTCCTTTAAAAAAATTAATCAAAACTATAATTTTAATATTTAAAAAATGAAAAAACAATTTAGCAATAAAAAATATTGTATTACTTGTGTTAAAATTTAAAAAAAGGAAAAAATATGAAAGAAATTTTAATAACAAACGATGATGGTTATGAAAGTGAAGGCTTAAAAAAGCTTATTAAAATGCTAAGAAAGCATTTTAAAGCTAAAATTACCATAGTAGCTCCTGCTAGTGAAAAATCAGCATGCTCGCACTCCATAACACTAACCAAACCTTTGAGATTTTACAAGGTTGGTAAAAGATTTTACAAGCTTGATGATGGCACACCTGCAGATTGCGTTTATCTTGCTTTGCATGCTTTATACAAAAAGCGTTTGCCTGATCTTGTCATAAGTGGGATCAATAAAGGTGCTAATATAGGCGAGGATATAACCTACTCAGGAACTTGCGCAGGTGCTATGGAAGCAGTGCTTCATGGAATTCCTGCCATTGCTTTATCACAATTTTACAAAGATAGTCAAAAAGAGCTTGATTATAAACTTGCTTTAAAACTTACTAAAAAAATAGTCAAAAATATCTTTGAAAAGGGCTTTCCTTTAGATAAAAAAGAATTTTTAAATATCAACTTTCCTTCTAGCAAAACAGCCTTTCAGGGCTTAAAAATTTGCAAAGCAGGTAAAAGAATTTATAGTTATGAAGCACACTCAAATACAAATCCAAGAGGTGTAGAGTACTACTGGCTAGCTGCTGCTAATCTTGATCATGAAAATGAAAAAGACTCAGACATAGCACTTTTAAAACAAGGCTATGCCACAATAACCCCTATAATGCTTGATCTAACAGCTTATAAACAAATGAAAAATCTCAAAAAATGGATGAAAAATGGATAGATACACGCGCATAAAATGGCTTGTTAATGAAGAAAATTTTATTAAATTTCAAAATACCAAAGTTTTAGTTTGTGGTTTGGGTGGAGTTGGTGGAATTTGCGTTGACGCGCTTTTTAGAAGTGGCTTTAGCAATCTAACTTTAATCGATGCAGATAAATTTGAAACTACTAATCAAAACCGCCAACTTCATAGTGAAAATATAGGCGTAGAAAAAGCTAAGGTTTTTGAACGCATTTACAATGCCAAAGGTATAGTTAGCAAAATCGATGATGAGTTTTTAAAAAGTTTTGATCTAAGTGAGTTTGATTTAATCATCGATGCGATTGATGATATACCTGCTAAGGTTGCTTTGGCTAATTTAGTTGATTTAAAAAAGCAAATTTTTATCTCATCAACTGGTGGAGCTAGAAAGCTTGATCCGACGCGTATTAAAACGACAAGTATATTTAAAACACATGGCGATGCCCTAGCTAAAAAATTCCGTTATGAGCTTAGAAAATCAGGCTTTAAAGGGGATTTTGATGTGGTATTTTCAGATGAAGAAGCTCATTGTAAAGATCTTGGCTCATTTATGGGTGTGACAGCCTCTTTTGGACTTGCTTTAGCTTCTTTGGCTTTAAGGAAAGTGCTTGATAAGAAAGCTTGATATAAAAGACTTAACTTCTTGCATCAAGCTTTTTAAGCAAAGCGTATCTACTCTTTGTAAAAATGATTACACAAAAGAACAAATTCATGCATGGATTAATATAAACCAAAAAGCTTGGGAAAGAAAATTTCAAAATCAACTAGGCTTTGTTTATGAAGAAAAAGGCCAAATCATATCTTTTATAAATATAAATTTAGAAGAAAAAACGCTCGATCTTTGCTTTACTCATGCAAGCTATGCTCATCAAGGTTATGGCAAAGCTTTATTAGAATTTGCTCTTAAAAACTACCCTTATAGTGAAATTTATACTTTTGCTAGCCTTAGCGCTAAAAATTTCTTTTTAAGAGCAGGATTTAAAATCATCAAAGAAAACATTGCTATAAGAGATCAACAAGAATTGAAAAATTTTTTAATGAAAAAGGAAATAAATTGAAAAAATTACTTTTACTTTTTAGTCTTTTTTGCTCTTTTGCTTTGGCAAATGAAAATTTAAAAGATCTTTTTAAAGATTACAATGAAAGTGGAGTTTTTATAGCTTATGATGGCAAAAATTATTATAGTAATGATTTTAAAAAAGCAAACAAGCGCATTTTACCTGCCTCTACTTTTAAAATTTTCAATGCCCTAATCGCACTTAATGAAAGCGTTGTGAAAAATACTAATGAATTTTTTTATCATTACAAAGGTGAAAAAGTATTTTTACCCTCTTGGAAAAACGATGCAAACTTAGCCCTAGCTATGCAAAGATCACAACTACCTGCTTATAAAGAACTAGCTAGAAAAATAGGCTTAGAAAAAATGCAAAAAAACTTAAATAAACTTAATTATGGTAATCAAAAAATAAGTAAAATCGATGAATTTTGGATAGATGATTCTTTGCAAATTAGTCCTAAAGAGCAATCTGTTTTACTTTTTAAACTTGCAAATTTAACACTAGATTATCCTAAAAATATACAAAAAGAAGTGATTGATATCATTAAATTAAAGGAAAATAACCATTATGAGTTTTTTGCAAAAACAGGCTGGGGAAAAGAAAAATACGGACAAATCGTAGGTTTTATAAAAGATAAAAAAACTCATCAAATTTATGCTTTTGCTTTATGTATGGATATAAGTGATTTTAACAAGCTTTATCTAAGAGAAGAATTAGCAAAAAAATATCTATCAAATTTAATAAACTTGACACATAAAAAATAAAGGATGGTAAGTCAAGGTATTTTGAAATTCTTTTTCATAGTTTTTTAAAAATGCCTTGCTTATGAAAAATTTTTCACTCAAAGCATTTACCCCACTTAATTTCAAATGCCTAAAAAGCTCTAAAGTATCATCAAATTTTAGCTCTTTTAACTCTTCTTTTGCCTTGATAATCTTAAAATTTTTAGAAAGCTTTTGTGCAATTTGCTCTAAAGTTAAATATTCAAGTGATAAATTAGTGCTTTGTTTTATTTGAGTAAAATTTTTTTCTCCAAAAGTAGAAAAAAGCAAAATCCCATTTTTATTTAGCATGCTTGCAAGATTTTCTAAAAGCTCATCTATCTTTAGCCACTGCACGCAAGCATTGGAAGCTATAAGATCAAATTTTTTCATATAAAAATGATGATTTTTAAGTTCATTCATATCAAAAACACCAAATTCATCAAATTTACAAGGATTTTCAAAAGGATAAATATCATTTAAAAAATAATGCTTAAATTTAATGCATTCTTGCAAAGCCTTACTAAAAACCCCTACCCCACAGCCAAACTCAAACACCGCTTCAAAATCGCTCAAATCACTCTCACTAAGCATTTTACAAAGCTCTTTAGCCATGTCTTTTTGCACAGGTGTATTTGCGCTATAAGTGTCTTTTGCTCTTATGAAAGTTTGCAAAGCTCTTCCCAAGTGTGGTATTTAAAAAATGCAAAATGTGGCTCATCAATAAACATTACCTTTTCTTTGAAAAAATTAAAAGCATGCTTTGGTGGAAAGATTTTATCAACTTTGCTAATTATGGCTTTATCCCAAGTGAAATTTTCATTTAAGTTTTTAGTGCAAAACTCATATAAGCTTAAAAGTTCTGCTTTTAAATGCTCGTTTTTTTCAAAGTCAAACTCATCACTTAAACTCATTCTTTTTTCAAGCAAATTTGCTTTAAAATCTTCCAAAGCAAATCTTTTCATCGTAAGTTTAAAAATGGCTTTTTTGATCCCAAATTCATCATCTATAGGTAAATTTGTGCCATTTATGGCTATTTTTTTATCAAATTTTATATCTTTTAAAATTTTACTCGCCACGCAAACTCCCATAGAAAAGCCAACAAGGGTGATTTTTTCAAATTTATTAAGATCAAATTCCCGATCAAAACTCGTATAATCATACACCATTAAAACATTTACATCACTTTTTAAATGCGCAAAATGGCTAAAATGTGAGCAAAACCCTGAAAAAAATAAAATCAACTCAGATGAATTTGCATTTTCATGTAAAAAATGAGTTTTCAAAGTACCTCCAAAACCTTTTCTAAGTCTTTTTTCACTAAACCAGCATGCAAAGAAAAGCGAATTCTAGCTGTATTTTTAGCCACGGTTGGCTCTTTAATAGCAGGTGCAAAAATACCATTTTCTAAAAGCTTTTGTGAAATTTCACTAGCTAGTGCATTTTGCCCTAAAATAAAAGATATCACATAAGCCTCACCTAAAACTGCACCTTTACTTGCTAAAGCATTTTTAAACCAAGCACTTAACTCTAAAAGCTTTTTTCTTTGAGCATTAAATTCATGCAAATGCTTAAAAACATGTAAAGTCCAAGCTACATTGATGGGCGCAATAGCAGTTGAGTATATAAAGGCCCTTGCTTTGTTGATAAAAAAATCTTTTTCATTACTTATCATGCAAGCTCCCATGGAAGCTATGGCCTTACCAAAGGTAAAAACTAAAAAATCCACTTCTTTTTCTAAGCCTAAAAATTTCACATAACCCAAACCATCATCATTAAAACACCCTATGCTATGAGCTTCGTCAATATAAATTTTGATATTTTTAAATTCTTTTTTTAAATTTATGAATTCTTTTATAGGTGCAAAATCTCCATCCATACTAAATAAAGCTTCGCTTACGATGATGATATTTTCAAATTCTTTATGGTGTTTTTGCACTAAACTTTGCAAATGCTTTATATCATTATGTTTAAACCTTATAAATTTAGCTCCACCAAGCCTTAAACCATCGATGATGCTTGCATGCACTTGTTTATCTGCTAAAAATAAAGTATTTTTAATGCTTGCTAAAGCTTGCAAACAGCTAACATTTAAAGCATAGCCATTGTTAAAATGCAAGATTTTTCTGCCTAATTTAGCTTCTAAAAAGCTTTCAAATTCATCAAAAATCGCATAATTTCCACTCAAGCTTCTTGAACTTGAACTAGAAAATTCAAATTCTTTTAAATGTGTTAAAAAATCTTGCTTTAATGCTTTTTCATTGCTTAAATTTAAATAATCATTGCTCGCTAAATTTAGCAATTTTTGCCCTTTATAAACGACATATTTTCCCTCATGCCTTAATGAGCGTAAAATTCTAAAATTATCTTGTTGTTTTAGCTCATCTAAAATTTGTGCAATTTGCATTATTGTTTAAGCCTTGCGTAGTTTTCACAACCCTCATCGCTTTTTAAATCACAAGCCTTGCCAAAATATTCTAAAGCTTTAGAAGTATCTTTTCTAACGCCTTTGCCATTTACATACATAACTCCAAGATTAGAACAACCATCTCCACTATTTAAACTGCAAGCTTTTCTAAATAATTCAACTGCTTTAAAATTATCCTTTTTTACACCGTATCCATTTGCATACATAAAACCAAGATTAAAACAACCCAAACCATTATTTAAATCACATGCTTTTTGATACAACTCAACTGCTTTTAAATTATCCTTTTTTATTTCAAATCCATTTTCATACTTAACTCCAAGATTATAACAACCCAAACTACTATTCAAATCACAAGCTTTTCTAAATAATTCAACTGCTTTAAAAATATCCTTTTTTAAACCATGTCCATTTTCATACATAACTCCAAGATTAGAACAACCATCTCCACTATTTAAACTGCAAGCTTTTCTAAAATACTCTAAAACTGAATCACCTCCATCATAAGCTTTAATCCCTTTTTCAACAAAATCCTCTTGCGAGTATGCAAAATTTAAAAATAAAATTGTTAGAACAATTAATATTTTTTTCATTATTTTTCCTTTTGGAATTTTAAAATAAAAAAGCTAATTATATAAATATTTTCTAAATAATCCTTTTTCATTTTAAAGCATAAATTTGAGTAAAAATTGTAGTATCATTAGCAATAAAAATCAAAGAAGTAAAAATGAATTTAAAAGAACTAGACTTAAAACACATTTGGCACCCTTGCACGCAAATGAGCGATCATGAGTTTTTACCTTTAATACCTATAAAAAAGGCTAAAGGAGTGTATTTGTATGATTTTGATGAAAAATCTTACATAGACTGTATTAGCTCTTGGTGGGTAAATATCTTTGGCCATTGTAATGAATACATCAATGAAAAAATCAAAGATCAACTTCAAAATTTAGAGCATGTCTTGCTTGCAGGCTTTTCACATGAGCCTATCATAAAGCTTTCACAAAGACTTTGTGAGCTTTTGCCTTTTGATAAATGCTTTTTTGCAGACAATGGTAGTTCAGCCATAGAAGTGGCTTTAAAAATGAGCTTTCAATACCACTTAAACAATGGCTCTAAAAAGGATAAATTCTTATCACTTAGCAATTCTTACCATGGTGAAACCTTAGGTGCATTAAGCGTTGGCGATGTAGCACTTTATAAAAAAACCTATGAGCCTTTACTTTTAAAAAGCATCACAACACCTGTGCCAACAAGCAAGGACTATGCAAAAGAACTTGAAATTTTAGAAAGTATTTTAAAAAATCATCATCATGAAATTTGTGCTTTTATACTTGAGCCTTTACTTCAATGTGCGGGCAATATGCATATGTATGAGCTTGGGTATTTAGATGAGGCGGTTAAACTTGCTAAAGATTATGGTGTGCAAGTGATATTTGATGAGATAGCCACAGGTTTTGGACGCACAGGGGAAATGTTTGCGCTTGATTATTGCTCACAAAGTATTGATTATATATGTCTTTCTAAAGCTATCACGGGTGGGTATTTACCACTTTCAGTGGTGCTTACTAAAGATGAAATTTATGAGAAATTTTATGATAGCCATGAGAGCCAAAAGGCCTTTTTACACTCTCACTCTTACACGGGTAATGCCCTAGCTTGTGCAGCGGCTAATGCAACTTTGGATATTTTTGAAAAAGAAAATATCATCGCAAAAAATAAAATCAAAAGCGCTTTTATAAAAACTCAATGGGAGAGTTTAAAAGAATTTGATTTTTTAGGAAATTTTAGAAATTTAGGCATGGTAAGTGCATTTGATATACAAAAAAGTAAATACCAAAGAGCAGGACTTGAAGTCTTTCAAAGAGCCTTAGAAAAAGGATTGCTTTTAAGACCACTTGCAAATACAATTTACTTCATGCCACCATATGTTATAAATGAAGATGAGATTGCTTATGTCATGCAGTCTTTAAGAGAGATTTTCAAGGATTTTTGAAAGTTTTTCACACACTTTATCATCAAATTCTATGATAGGAATTTTTGCGTAATTGCTTATAAAATCCTTGCTAAAAGTATCTTGAGTTTTTAAGATTAAAGCAAGGATTTTAATATCTCTTTGTTTTAGCGCTTCTATACTTAAAAGCGTGTGATTGATACTTCCTAGATAGTCTTTTGCGACTAAAATCGTAGGGTGCTTAAACGCACTCATATAATCAATCATTGTTTTTTCATCATCAAGTGGCGAAAAAAGCCCACCAGCTAGCTCGATGATGAGTTTATCACTTTGTGGAATTTGTATATCAAAGGCTTTATAGCTTAAATTTTCTAAAATCCTACCTTTGTGCGGGGAAGCAGGGGTTTGTAAAAACACACCTTCTTTAAAAATCTTAGTTTTTGGACTAAACTCAGCTACTACCTCGCTATCTTTTGGCGTGCCTGCTTGGATAAGCTTAAAATAATCAAAATCCAATTCCTTACAAAGTCTAGCACTTAGATAAGTTTTGCCAACATCTGTGTCTATACCGCTAATGTATATTTTCATTTTAAACCTATGAAAGTATTTTTAAACCCACGGTGCAACCAATGATAAGAGCAATCAAAAAAAGCTTTAAAAAGCTTTTGCTTTCTTTATAAAAAAGCACCCCTATGATAACCCCACCTGCAGTTCCAGCTCCTGTCCATATAGAATAAGCCACACTCATAGCAATGCTTTGCATACTAAGGCTTAAAAATCCAAATGAAAAAGCAAAACACACTATCAAAGCTAAAAGATAAAGCTTATTTTTAGTGCTTACAAGTTGTTTCATGATAATCACACCAAAAATTTCAAAAGCAGTCGCTAAAAATAAAAAAAACCATTCCATTATTTAGCTTCCTTGCTAATGATTTTAAGGCCTATGATACTTAAAAGCAAAATGGCTATTAAAGCAAGCTTAGTAATGGAAGTTGGCTCATTGAAAATAAACATCTCATTAAGCACCACACCAACCGTGCCAATACCTACAAAAACACTATAAGCAATACTTACTTCAAGTCTTTCACAAGCTTTTAAAAAACATGTAAAAGATATACAAACCCCAATGGCTGTTAAAACATAATGCCAAATTTCAGTAGAGTATTTTAAACCACTCACCCAAAAACACTCAACCAAACCACCCAAAATAACCATAAACCAACCAAAATTAGAGCTTATTTTTGTTCTTTCTATCATAATCTACCTTTTTTTAAAAGCGCAAATTATAACTAAAATTACAAAACAATAAGCTCTATAAAGTTAAATTTTCTTACTTTCTACCTCTTTTAATATAGATTGAGAGATGTTTCCTACGGCTTTGGTAGCTTCGTTTGTAAAATTAGCGATTTCTACATTTTCCTTTGTAACATCTTCTAAATTAACTATAGCATCATTAATCTGTGTAATACTTTGAGTTTGCTCTTGCATTGATATAGAAACATCATTAACACTTTGAACTAAAATATTAACATTAGCCTCTATCTCTCCTAAGCTTTTTTCTGTTTTTTCAGCTAAATGACGTACCTCATCAGCTACCACTGCAAACCCTCGTCCATGCTCACCCGCACGAGCTGCTTCAATAGCTGCATTTAAAGCTAGTAAATTGGTTTGATCTGCTATATCTTTAATTACATTCACAATTTCTTTGATATTTTCAGCTTGTGTTACCACTTCTTTTGTTTTATCTCCCACATTTTGCATAGAAATATTGATCTGATCTACCGCGTGTATTGATTTTTCAAGTGATTGAGATTGAGAGTGTGTCCCATCTACTAATTTTTGCATAGATTCTTCTAGTTTTACACTTTGCAAAGTTAGTTCTTTTGCAAAAGTAGAGGATGAAATAAGCATTTTTTTAATTTCATCACCTAAAACATTTGTTGTAATTTCTACATTACCTTTTGCGTTTTGAACCTGAATAGAAAAATCTAATGCCTTATAACTTTCAAGCACTCTATCAAGTTCATTGATATTAGAACCTATTTTTTCTTCTAAAACTTTTAACATACCATTTAAAATATTTTTCAATTCTATAAGTTGAGGGTTAATAGGATTTTTATCTAATCTCACTGATAAATTTCCAAGTTCAATTTCTTTAACTTTTTGCACACTTTCAGAAACTGCTTCTTGGTCTTTATGTAAATTGTTTTGAATGCTTACAATACTTTCGCTAATCTCACGAGCAATAATTGCAAATTCATCATTTCCTTTAAGATCTATTTTTATTAAATCCATTTTCTTTTTATAATTTAAGCTATCAAAAAAACTTTCTAAAGTATTTTTGATCACTATAATTTTTTTAAGAAAATAATCTATCATACCACCCAATATAGCTATAATTATCAATACAAATATTACTCCAAAAATAATTTGAGTTATCAAGAGCTTATCAAAAACCTCATCATAATCTTTTAAAGAATTCGCAGAACACAACATCATTTCATTTACAGTATTTATACATACTGCTGCACGCTGATCACCTTTTAAAGTATACTCGATCAAATTTGTTGGCTCATTTGGGATTAAACTTGCAACACTAATAAACATTTTTATCGCATTTGCTATTTCAGTCTCTTTGTTTAAATCAATATACCCAGAAGAATGAGCAATTAAGTTTCCATTACTATTAATTAAAAAAACACTGTTGCTTGGAGTTATTTTTAACTCCTCAAAAGCTTTTCGCATATCATCAAGAAAAATTTCACCTGCTAAAACACCTATAAATTTTCCATCTATTTCTATGGGAGCTGTTATAGATACAACCATTTTTTTGGTTACTACATCTTCAAAAGGATCTGAAATATTGATTTTTCTAGTATCCTTTGTGAGTTTATACCAAGATCTTACTCTAGCGTCAAAACCATCTTTTTCTTGATTTAAAATAAAATGCTTACCTTTAGAATTAATATCAACATCAATCAAACTACCATCTTTTTCATATCCTACATAAATAGCTGTAAAAGAATGTAAAGAAAAAATATATTCTAAAAATTGAGCCACATGCTCTTTGTCTGTATTTTTACCAGCTACAATACTTTCAGATATTCTCTCAATACTTTCTTTTCTTGAATTAAAATAAAGCTCAGCAAAACTTTTTCCGTTTTTAACACTTTCTTGCTTACCATGAGTAATACTTTGTAAAATATCTCTTTTAGAAGAATGATAATTTATACCTACAAAAATTCCAAAGCCTGTAAGCAAAATTAAGGCCGTAAGTATAGATATTCTTCTTGCAATAATAGTTTTAAACATTAATAAACCTCCAAATTTGTCATAAATATACAAACATTGTAATGTAATTATTAAAAATTTCTTAGTATTTATTAATAAATTAATTTAAAAAATAAAAATTTGTTTTAAATTTGCACATTTACTAATATAAATTAATATTTATTTAATTTATATTTAATATAATAGTCAGTTTACAAAAAAAGGAGAATATATGAAATTTTTAGCAGGTAGCAAAAAGGCTTTATTGGTATTAGCTAGTTTAGCTTTTTTAACAAGCAATAATACTTTTGCAAAAGATTTTGAACCTATTATCGTTATACATGGTGGAACAAGTGGCTTAGGACTTACTAAAGAAGAATTTGCTAAAAGAGAAAAAGTAATGAAAGAATCTTTAAAAGCAGGTCAAAGCATACTTGAAAAAGGTGGAAGCTCGGTTGATGCGGTTATAGCTGCCATTAAAGTCATGGAAGATAGTCCCGAATTTAATGCTGGAAAAGGCGCTGTTTTTACTTCTGATGGATTTAACGAACTTGATGCATCATTAATGGATGGAAAAAATTTAAAAGCAGGTGCAATTGCTATGGCTAGGACGATTAAAAATCCTATCGAAGCAGCAAGACTTGTTATGGAAAAAACACCCCACACTTTAATAGCGGGCGAAGGTGCTGATAAATTAGCCAAAAAACATGGTTTAGAAATAGTAGGACAAAAATATTTCTTTACAGAATATAGATACAAACAGCTTCAAGAAGCTAAAAAAAGCAAAGAAGTTTTATTAGATAGTGATAAAGCAAAAGCTCATCTTGGTGTAAGTACTGAGCCATATTTAGGCACAGTAGGTGCAATAGCTTTAGATAAAAACGGCAACCTAGCAGCAGGTACAAGCACAGGTGGTACTACAAATAAAATGACAGGACGCATTGGGGATTCTCCTATCATAGGAGCAGGAAACTATGCAAATAATGACTCAGTAGCGATTTCTTGCACAGGAACAGGCGATATTTACATAAGAGTAGCTGCAGCTCATGAAGTTGCGTCTTTGTATAAATACAAAAAACTTTCGGTACAAAAAGCAGCCGAAGAAACTATCAAACAAGTAGCTAAACTTGGCGGCACAGGTGGAATCATCTCTATAGATAAAAACGGAAAAGTTGGCTATGCTTGGACTAAAGATAAACTTGGAATGTATCATGGACAAGCAAAAATCGGCGAAGAACCAAAAGTATTTTGGCCACTTGGAAAATAATTAGCGTAACTTAACTTTTTTAACGCCTCGAAGTTTAAAAATCTTTGAGGCTCCACTCTCAAAAAACTTTTCGTCTATTATTTTATCTGCATTTTGCATAGCCCATTTTTCATCAAATTTTTTTCCATGAAGATTTGCAGAAGTAGAATAAAGCCAATCAAACTCTTTTAAAAATTCCTCATGAGCACAATCTTTCACGACGCGTATTGCTTTAGAATTAGGATATAAAAAAGTAGTTTTTTTGGATTTTCTAATAGTGTTTTTAAAATGATTTGGCACTCTTGTAAGTTTTTTAAGCTCGCTAAATTTAGCTGTGGTAATCAAACAATCTTGGCTTAAAGGCCTTTTTTTTAAAGTATTAAGGGCTTTTAAGTCCTTGCTTAAAAACCCTGCTGTTGTATCAGTTTGAGCAAGATAAATCATGCTTTTAAGTATTCTTGTAGGCTCTTTACTTCAAGGCATGATTTATTTTGTATAGCTTTAATCGCTTTAGCACCTGCATACGCTGCTCTTAAGTTTGTAAAATATGGAGTTTTAAAGCGTAAAATATTTGCTCTGATTTTTTTAGTATCACCTTTAAAACTATGCTCATCGCTTGTATTAATGGCAAGTTGAATTTGAGAATTTTTTAACTTATCCTCTACATTTGGGCGCCCTTCAGAAATTTTATGCACAAACTCACACTCCAAACCTGCTTCTTGTAAAATTTTATAAGTACCACTTGTGGCAATGATTTTAAATCCTAGCTTAATGTATTCATTAGCTAAATCTACTGCATATTTTTTATCTTGCTCTCTTAGTGATAAAAATACATTGCCATTTTCTGGTAAGAAATTTGAAGAAGCAAGTTGGCTTTTTGCATAAGAGTTTTCAAAGTCTTTGCTTACCCCCATAACTTCGCCGGTTGAACGCATTTCAGGTCCAAGCTCAAGGTCACTTCCGCTAAGCTTTGCAAAAGGAAATACTACTGATTTTACACTAATGTGTTTTGGTTTTTTAGCTCTTAAAATTCCGTTTTTTTCTTCTACCACTTTAAAGGTATCATAAAATTTCAAACTTTCTCTTAAATTTCCTTGCCACATCACGCGTGTTGCAACCTTAGCTAAAGGAATTCCTGTAGCCTTACTTACAAAAGGCACAGTTCTACTAGCTCTTGGGTTTACTTCTATCATATAAAGTTTATTATCATGGATAGTAAATTGTATATTTAAAAGCCCTACTACACCTAAATTTAAAGCAATATCTTTTGTTTTTTGCTCAATCATTTCAAGCATAGCTTCATCAATATTTACAGCAGGTAAAGAGCAAGCACTATCGCCTGAGTGAATTCCTGCTTCTTCAATATGCTCCATAATACCTGCTACATAAACTTCTTTTCCATCACTTATCGCATCTACATCAAGTTCGGTTGCATTGTCTAAGAATTGATCGATTAATACCGGAGATTTATCACTCACATCTACGGCTTCTTGCATATAAAGTCTAAGCTCGCTCTCACCATGCACCACACGCATTGCACGACCACCCAAAACATAGCTTGGTCTAACAAGCACAGGATAACCTATCTCATTTGCTTTTATAATCGCTTCTTCAACGCTTATAGCTGTGCCATTTTTAGGTTGATTTATGCCTAAATCTTCGATAAATTTAGCAAATTTCTTTCTATCTTCAGCTAAATCTATCACCCTTGCACTTGTTCCTATGATCTTTGCTCCAAAAGCACTAAGGCGTTTTGCAAATTTAAGTGGAGTTTGACCACCAAAATGCACTATCACCCCATCTGGTCTTTCTCTATCAATAACTGCTCTTAAATGCTCAAAATCAATCGGCTCAAAATATAAAATATCACTTGTATCATAATCTGTTGAAACCGTTTCTGGATTACAATTATACATTATAGTTTTTACGCCCATATCTTTTAGAGCAAAAGAAGCATGCACACAAGCATAATCAAACTCAATGCCTTGTCCTATGCGGTTTGGCCCACCACCTATAATCATCACTTTTTTATCTTTTTTATCTTTACTTTCTTTTACTTGTGTAGCTTCATTTGCATTAATACTTGAGTATAAATACGGAGTTAATGCTTCAAATTCGCCCGCACAAGTATCTACTTCACTATATTGAGCGATGATTTTATGTTTAATTCTTGCATAATAAATATCATTTTGGCTTAACTCAAGATTATCTTTTTGATTAATCAAGCTAGCGATTTTTTTATCTGAAAAACCTAAGGTTTTAGCTTTTCTTAATAGTTGTTTATTGCTTAAAATATCCATATCAATTTGATTTTCAAATTCCACTATTTCTTTGATTTGATTTAAAAACCAAGGATCTATTTTACAAAGCTCAAAAAGCTCTTGTGTGCTAAAACCTTCTCTAAAAGCTTGTGCTATATAAAGTAAACGTTTTTCATTAGCTTGGCGAATTTTTGCCAAAAGCTCATTTTTATCACATTCTATAGTATCAAACCCACTTAAATTTCTCTCAAGCGAGCAAAGTGCTTTTTGAATACTTTCTTTAAAAGTTCTCCCTATAGCCATAACCTCGCCCACACTTTTCATAGCAGTGCCTAGCTCTGTGTTTGCATTTGGGAATTTTTCAAAAGTAAAACGAGGAATTTTAGTTACGATATAATCAATTACTGGTTCAAATGAAGCAGGAGTTCCTGTGATATCATTTTTAATCTCATCTAAACTAAATCCAACCGCTAAAAGCGTAGCTACCTTAGCTATAGGATAACCAGTTGCTTTACTAGCTAAGGCTGAAGATCTTGAAACCCTAGGATTCATTTCAATAACTATCATTCTACCATTAGTTGGATTGATAGCAAATTGCACATTTGATCCGCCTGTATCTACTCCGATTTCTCTTAAAATAGCAAAAGAAGCATTACGCATTGCTTGGTATTCTTTATCAGTCAAAGTTAAAGCAGGAGCTATAGTGATAGAATCACCCGTATGAACTCCCATAGGATCAACATTTTCAATAGAGCAAACGATAATACAATTATCATTTTTATCTCTAATAACCTCCATTTCGTATTCTTTCCAACCAAGCAAGCTTTCTTCGATTAAAATTTCATGGATAGGGCTTAGCGCTAAAGCAGTATTTGCAAGTTCTGCAAACTCATCCATATTATACACTACACCACTTCCTGCACCACCTAAAGTAAAAGAAGCCCTAATCATCAAAGGAAAACCAATCTCATCAACAGCTTTTAAAGCCTCTTCATAATTATACGCATACATAGATTTTGGCAAATCCATGCCAATTTTTTTCATACATTCTTTAAAAACTTGTCTATCTTCGCCTTTTTTTATCACTTCAGGATTTGCACCTAAAAACTTGACATCTGCAAGCTCGCCACTTTCATAAACTTCCATAGCAACATTCAAAGCAACTTGGCCACCCATAGTAGGTAAAATCGCATCGATTTTTTCTTTTTTGATAATACTTAAAATACTTTCTTTAGTAATTGGTTCTATGTAAGTTGCATCAGCAAATTCAGGATCTGTCATAATCGTAGCCGGATTAGAATTGATCAAAACTACTCTATAACCTAGCTCTTTTAGAGTTTTTGCTGCTTGAGTTCCTGAGTAATCAAACTCACAAGCTTGACCTATAACGATAGGCCCACTGCCTATTAATAATATATTTTTTATATCTGTTCTTTTTGGCATGTATTTTCCTAAGCTGAATTTTTAGCCAAATTATAACAAATATAAGTTTTTTAGAAGTTGAAATTTTTAAAATAAATAAGTAAAAATTAGTTTTCTACCATATAAAAATAACTTGGTATTTTCATTTTAACATAAGGTTTAACATAAGCATTTTGATAAGCACCCTCTTCTTCTATTTTAAAAATTTCTCCCACCGGAATTCCTGAAAAGAAAATCTCATCTAAACCGCTTGTATAAACCTTATCACCCATTTTAAGCTCAAGCCATTTAGGAATATATTTAACTAAAACATAATCATTTCTTCCATGAGCTATACCTGGTGCTTGTTCCTTACCTATGTATACGGAAAAAACACACTCTTCATCACCTTGCAAAAGACCCAAGGCTCTACCATTTTTTTCTATGACTATACCTGCTGTATAACCATTATAAATTAAGCCTTTGATTTTTCCTTTATAATCAACATCAAGCCAAACCTTATGATAATCACTAATTTGCGCATAAGAAGTTGCTTTAACTAAACTCACATTAGGATAATAAAAACTTGAGTTTTTATCGCTTAAAATATTATTTAACTCATTAGCAAAGTTTTTCATATAGATATTATTTTTTTCAAGCTCAGCATTTCTTTCTCTTAAAGTTCTAATTTCTTCAGCTTGGTTAAAATGTTCGTTGAATTTGTTTTTTAAAAGATCAATACTTTGAGAAAATTGATTAACAATAGCAATATTTAAATCTAAAACATTTCGTTTTATTACATCTCCATAATAAAACGAAATAAATACTAAAAAAGATAATATTAAAACGCTAAGAATTTTACTCTTCATTCGTTAGCTGGTGTAATAATGAAATTTCTTCTAAAGCTTTACCTGTACCTTTTGCAACTGCTAAAAGTGGCTCATCAGCTACATATACCGGAAGTTTTACAATTTCAGATAAATATTTATCAAGCCCGCGTATTAAAGCTCCGCCTCCTGTTAAAACAACACCATTTTCAACAATATCAGCTGCAAGATCAGGCGGCATCATTTCAAGAACGATTTTTAAAGCATCAGCGATTTCTTTTAAATGTTCGCGCATAGCTTCTCTTACATCTTCACTTGTTAGTTCGATTCTATTTAACAAGCCTGTTACTTGATCACGCCCTTTAACCACCATAGAAAGCTCTTTTGGAAGTTGAACTGCTGAGCCTATTGCGATTTTAATTTCCTCACCCGTTCTTTCACCTATGACAAGGTTGTATTTTTCTTTTACATAATTTACTATACTAGTATCAAGTTTATCGCCAGCTGTGCGGATAGATTTTGAAATCACAAGTCCACCCAAAGAAGTAACGCCAATTTCAGTTGTACCACCACCAATATCTACCACCAAGCTCCCTTGAGGCTCTCTGATTGGTAAATTTGCACCAATAGCTGCTGCCATAGGCTCTTCTATCAAAAATACTTCTCTAGCACCCGCACTTAAAGCACTTTCTCTAACTGCTTTTCTTTCAACTTGAGTTAAACCATAAGGTACTGAAATGATAATTCTAGGTCTTAAAAAAGATTTTCTTCTATGAGTTTTTTCTATAAAATAACGGATCATTTTTTCAGTCATATCAAAATCAGCAATCACACCATCTTTCATAGGACGGATTGCTTCGATATTACCTGGGGTTTTTCCTACCATTTCCTTAGCTTCTTTTCCAACAGCTAAAATTTTAACCCTACCATATCTTTCACGCTCTACTGCAACAACCGAAGGTTCATCAATCACTATACCTTTATCTTTTACCAAAACTAAAGTATTTGCGGTACCTAAGTCAATCCCCATATCACTTGAAAAAAATCCAATTATTTGATCTAAAATCATTCTCAGCCTTTAACTTTTTTATTTTTTATAAATAAAGGTTTTGCACCTTCTTTGATCACTTCTTTAGTAATTACTATGCTATATCCATTATACTCTGGCAAATCAAACATCAAATCTACCATCATCTCTTCAATAATACTTCTTAAACCCCTAGCTCCTGTTTTACGCTCTAATGAAAGCTTAGCAATCTCTCTTAGTGCTTCATCTTCAAATTTTAATTCCACATTATCAATAGCAAAAAGTTTTTGATATTGTTTAATAATAGCATTTTTTGGCTCTGTCAAAATACGCACCATACTTTCTTCATCAAGTTCTTCTAAAGAAGCAAGCACATGCAATCTTCCTATAAGTTCAGGAATAAGCCCAAAATGCACTAGATCATCAGGCTCTAATCTTTGAAGCAAGGCTTCTTTTTCATCCTTTTTATCATCAGTAAAAAATCCCATGACATTATCGCCTAGTTTTCTTTTAATGATATCACTAATACCATCAAAAGCTCCACCGCATACAAATAAAATATTAGTCGTATCTATTTGTATAAAGTCTTGATTTGGGTGTTTTCTACCACCTTTTGGCGGAATATTTACTAAAGATCCTTCAATGATTTTAAGTAAAGCTTGTTGCACACCCTCACCACTCACATCTCTTGTAATAGAACGATTTTCACCCATTCTTGCGATTTTATCTATCTCATCGATAAATATAATCCCTTTTTGGGCTCTTTGCACATCTCCATCAGCAGCTTGTAAAAGACGAGTAAGAATATTTTCAACATCTTCTCCCACATAACCTGCTTCGGTTAAAGAAGTCGCATCGCAAATTGCAATAGGCACATCTAAAAATCTAGCTAAAGTTTGCGCTAACAAAGTTTTTCCACTTCCTGTTGGGCCTACTAATAAAATATTTGATTTTGCTAATTCTGTATCATCATCTTCTAAGTCAGATCTAAAAAGTCTTTTGTAGTGATTATACACACCTACACTAAAGATTTTTTTAGCTCTATCTTGTCCGATGACATATTTATCTAAATATGCTTTTAATTCTTTAGGGGTTATATCTTTAAAATTTTCTTTATCAACTTCTTTATTTTTTAGCTCTTTTTCCTCTCCAAAGAAAATATTGCAAGCACTTTCAGCACAATACTCACATATAAAGGCATTATTATAATCATTTACTAAAATTCTTCTTTCACTTGTTTCTATTTCATTGCAAAAACTACATCTTTTAACCATGGTTTTTTTCCTTATATATAGGAATTCCTCTTTTTGTTTCTAAGATAAAATTACACATTTTTTTCACATTTTCACTAGAAGTATTTTCTAGCAAACTTAAAGCATTATCTTTTAAATTTCCTTGTCTGAATAAAAATTTAAAAGCCTTGCTTAAAACATCCACTTCTTCTTTATCAAAGCGTCTTCTAATGCCTACTAAATTCAAGCTTCTAATGCTTGCACGATTTCCCTCAGCCAAACAAAATGGCACCACATCTTGAGAAAGTGCGCTAGCACCTGCTATCATACACCCTTCTCCTACTTTTACAAATTGATGTATTGGAGTAAGCCCACCTACCACAGTATAATCTCCAAGTTCTACATGGCCTGCCAAAGTAGCATTATTTGCTAAGATGATGTGATCTCCCAAAGAACAATCATGCGCAATGTGCGAATAAGCCATGATAAAAGCATTATCGCCTATCCTTGTAAAGCCATCGCCTTTGGCTGTACCTGAGTTAATAGTAACAAATTCTCTAATAACCGCGTTCTTTCCTATAATAACACCTGAGTTTATCTCATCTTTATAAGATATATCTTGCGGGATATCTCCAACTATAGCGTAAGAAAACACTTTCGAATTCTCACCTATAGTTACATTAGGTAAAATTCTTGCACCTTGTTTGATGATAGTATTTGCGCCTATGTTAGCATTTTTACCAACATAAGCATAAGCTTCTACTACAACATCATCTGCTATAATAGCTCCATCTTCTATAACTGCACTTGGATGAATTTTGCTCATCATTTATCTACTATCATAGCTTTAAGTTCAGCTTCTGCAACTAATTGTCCATCTACAAAAGCTTTTCCTTGGAAAATCCACATATTTCCACGATTTTTTACTACACTCATTTCATAATCAAGTCTATCGCCAGGACGCACTGGATTTCTAAATTTTGCATTATCAATGCCTGTAAAATATACTACCTTAGTACTTGGATCTACTTTATCATCCATACTTTCAAATGCTAAAACCCCTCCAGTTTGCGCCATACCTTCTAAAATTAACACACCTGGATAAATTGGATGATCTGGGAAATGCCCCATAAAAACATGATCGCTTATACTAATATTTTTATAACCTCTAACAATTTCTTTGTTTTTTAATTCTACGATTTTATCTACAAGTAAAAATGGATACCTATGCGGTAAAATTTTTTGAATTTGCATTACATCTATCATAAATTTAGCCTTAAAATATATTCAAAATTCAGATTTTACAAAAAAAATATTAATAAATTAATTAAGTTTTATAACTTCACAATCTTTTCTTTGCTATCAAAATAAATTTCACTTTTTGCCATAAATTCATAAGCACCTTTAATAATATTTTCAACAATAATTACCGGTGAAAGATCATAAGCACCAAAATGCTTTTGTCTTATTTTGATTTCTTGCTCTATTTTTAAAGGATTTTGTAAAAAATCTTCGTAATTTTTAAATCGCATTTTACATAAGCTATTAAAATAATCAAAACTCCATAAATTAATCTCATCCTTTGCACTTTTATAATGCTTTAAACCCTCATCTAAAATACTAAATTTAGTGTAAGAATTTTTAAAATGTGAGTAAAATAAAACATGAGTTTTTATAGCTTGTTTATTTTGTTTTATCAAAGCTCTTAACAAACGATAATTTAAAAATTTCTCCCTTTGAATTTCAAATTTAATGCCTTTTTTTTCTAAACTTTTTACTTGGTTATAAAATTTGATTTTTTCCTCTATACTTGAAGGCAATATTTGTTTATTAATAGGACTCATAAGCTCATCTATAAAAGCTTTTTGACCCTTTTGTTTAGAAAGTGCATAAATGCATCCACAATAATTTTGATGATAAAGCATATCTTGCTTTGCTAGGGCAAATTGTCTTTGCGTGCCTCCATTTTTTCTAAAATCAGGTGCTAAAAACTCTATGCCAAATTTATCACATTCTTTTTGTAATGCTAATTTTAATTGCTCTAAATCTTTTTTAGGAGATGTTAAAAGAGTTGTTGTAAGTTTTTTTTCTCCTATTTTTTGGGCAAATTCAACACTTTTATGCATTCTAAAATCAAAACAAATTTGACATCTTGCACCTTTTTCAGGCTCATCCTCATAACCCTTTACACTCTCAAGCCATTTTTCATACTCATATTCACCCTTATAAAGTTTAATGCCTAGTTTATCACAACTGCGTTTAACATCTAAAAATCTAAGCTCATGTTCACTGTATGGATGAATATTTGGGTCATAAAAATACCCGATGATTTTCTCATCAGGATAGGCTTTGCTTAATTCTTGTATAAAATAATGACTATCCACACTACAACAAATATGAACTAACATAATTCTTTTAACACCTTAAAAGCATGATCTTTTGCTTTTACATTTTTATAAATTTTTGTGATATTTCCTTCCTCATTAATTACAAAAGTAGATCTTATAAGCCCTTCATACTCTTTTCCATAATTTTTCTTTAAACCCCAAGCGCCATAAAGTTTACAAATTTCCTTTTCAACATCACTTAATAAAGTGTGTTTTAAATCATATTTTTTTATAAAATTTTCATGTGATTTCACACTATCTGGACTAACACCTATAATCACAGCATTTTGCCCTAAAAAATCATCATAACTTTGACTAAATTCACAAGCTTGTGTAGTACAACCTGGGGTATTATCTTTTGGATAAAAATACAAAATAATTTTTTTACCCAAAAAATCACTTAGAGAAATTTTAACCCCATCTTGATTTAAAAGTTCAAAAACCGGAGCTTTATCACCAATTTGTAATTCTTTCATTTTTTACCTTTCAATCTTAATTTTTCTACACTTTCACCACCAAAAGCAATATTATATGGTTCAATATCTTCTAGCATTATGACTATATTTTGCTTTGGCTTATTATATTTTGTATGCAAAAGCTCTGTAATATCTGCTATCAACTCTTCTTTTTGCGCTTTGCTAAATTCTGGTTTAGCAAGTTTGATATTAATAATAGGCATTGTTTTTCCTTGCTTTAAATAAAGAATTTTACTATATTCTAGCAATTATTAGTATATTTTTGATAAAATTAGTTTTATTTTCAATAAAGGCTTACTCATGATTAGGGCAAAAAAAATTTGGATGGATGGAAAAATCATTGATTTTGATGATGCGAAAATTCATGTTTTAACACATTCATTACATTATGCAAATGCAGTTTTTGAAGGAACAAGAGCTTATAAAACACAAAATGGTTTAGCAATTTTTAGATTAAAAGAACACACCAAAAGACTTTTAGAGTCTGCAAAAATCACTTTAATCAACTCGCCTTTTTCTCAAGAAGAACTTGAAAATGCGCAAGTTGAACTGTTAAGAGCAAATGATTTTCAAAATAACACTTATTTGCGTCCATTGATCTTTTTGGGTGATGGAACTATGGGAGTTTATCATGCTAAAGCTCCTGTGAGAGTGGCTATTGCTGCTTGGGAATGGGGTGCTTATTTGGGCGAAGAAGGCTTAGAAAAAGGTATTAAGGTTAAAATTTCTTCTTTTGCTAGAAATAGCGTAAAATCTAGCCTAGGCAAAGCCAAAGCAAGTGCAAATTATTTAAATTCTCAAATGGCTAAATATGAAGCTATAGAAGCAGGATATGAAGAAGCTTTAATGCTTGATGAAGAAGGTTTTGTAGCAGAAGGAACAGGCGAGTGCTTTTTTATGGTTAAAGATGGAAAATTAATCACACCACCAAATGATTTTTCATTAAAAAGTATCACTCAAGATACTGTTTTAAAAATTGCACATGATTTGGGTATAAGCGTAGTGCGCCAAAGAATTTCAAGAGATGAAGTTTATGTGGCTGATGAAGCATTTTTCACAGGAACTGCAGCAGAAATAACTCCGATAAATAATATTGACGCAAGAATTATAGGAAATGGAAAAAGAGGTGAGCTAACAACAAAGCTCCAAAATGCGTATTTTGATATAGTTTATGGACGCAATGAAAAATACGCTTCTATGCTAACTTATATTTAACAAAGGAACTAAATGCCAGCTGATTTGAATGATTATTTTAACAAAAAAAACAATCAAAACAACAATAAGCAAAATTTAAATTTCAAAGCTCCTGAATTTAACTTCAAAGGTTTTGGAAAATTTTCTCCATTAATTTATAGTGCGATTGCGATTATTTTAGTTTTTGCACTTTTTAAACCTTTTGCAATAGTTAATTCAGGAGAAATGGGGATCAAATCTACCACGGGTAAATACAGCCCTACTCCGCTTGAACCAGGACTTCATTTTTTTATGCCAGTATTGCAAAAAATCACTATAGTAGATACTAGAGTAAGACAAATTAATTATGCTTCTATTGAAGGCGTAAATGAAAATTTACAAATAGGCTCAGGAGTTGTAAATAAAAATAGTATTTCGGTACTTGATTCAAGAGGTTTGCCTGTATCTATTGATGTAACCGTTCAATATAGATTAAATCCTTTGCAAGTTCCTCAAACCATAGCTACTTGGGGGCTTAATTGGGAAAATAAAATCATTGATCCGGTTGTAAGAGATGTGGTAAGAAATGTGGTAGGTCAATATACCGCAGAAGAGCTTCCAACAAATCGTAACACCATAGCCGTGCAAATTGATCAAGGCATTAGAAAAACTATAGAAAGTCAACCAAATGAGCCTGCTGAGCTTCAAGCAGTTCAGCTTAGAGAGATCATCTTGCCTATAAAAGTAAAAGAACAAATCGAAAGAGTACAAATTGCCAAACAAGAGGCTGAAAGAACTAAATACGAAGTAGAAAGAGCTAACCAAGAAGCACTTAAAAAAGCAGCTTTAGCTGAAGGGGAGGCAAATGCAACCATCATTAGCGCTAAAGGTAGAGCAAGTGCGGTTAAAATAGAAGCTGATGCGCAAGCATATTCAAATAGAGAAATAGCAAAAAGTTTAAATAATCCTTTGCTTGATTTAAAACAAATTGAAACTCAAAAACAGTTTAACGAAGCACTTAAAGTTAACAAAGATGCCAAAATTTTCTTAACACCTGGTGGAGCTGTGCCAAATATTTGGGTTGATAGTAAAGATAGCAAAAGAACAAGCTCGGTAGCAAACTAAAATTAAAGAGTGATAATGAACGCCCAGCACATTCGAGAGCAAATGATTTTTTATACCACTCATTTGCACTTGATTGATTTTTTACTAATGGCTTTGGTTATATTTTTTTTCATTATCACTTTATTTATTGCTTTAATTATTAGAAATAAACCTGCCTTTGCTTTTACGGTTATTTTTTTAGGAATTTTATGCTCAACTAGTATTGCGTATTTAGGATATTTTTTAATTGATACTAAAGTTAGATCAAGAATAACCAGCTTAGATAATGCTCAATTTTTTGTATACGACAACTCGCTCAGCGTTGATTATAGCTTAACAAACACTTCTAAAAAAAGTTTTAAATATTGTAAATTAAAAGTAGAAGTCTTTAAAAAAAGTGATGATAATAGCACTTTTAAAAATTTATTACACACTATAAAACCTCTAAGAAGCAAATCTACCATTATAGAAAAAACAATAAACCCCAACCAAACTATTAATTTAAAAACTAAATTTTCCGATTTTAAAGAAGGTCAAAAATTTGACATCGAAATTCATTCAAAGTGTTTTTAAATGGGATATTTTACTTTTTTTCATATTCTAATCATTTTCATTATGCTAGCTTCTACAGGTTTAACTTGGGTTTTACTTTACTTAAAAGTTCAAAATAAAAAATATATGATTATTTTTTGCATAGTGAGTTTTATACTCGCCTTGATTTTGACCATTTCATTGCTATTAACTATAGATCAATATACCAAAAAAGCAAGTTTGAGTAATTTTTCAACCTACAGACGCTTAGCAACAGAAAGTATTATAGTCAAAGGTAGAATTACCAACGATACTAATTTTAAGCTTTCAGAATGTTTTTTAGAACTTAGAATAATCGATGACAATAAAAAACATGAAGTAAGTGGTGAAATTTTTAATCAACAAAATTTTGATAGTATCAAAAGAGCAAGCCAACAACAAAGAGATGCTTCATATAATATTAATATCGCAAAAAATCTACCAGGGCATACTTATAAAGATTTTTCATTTGAAGTGGGGTTACCACCTCATTTTCAAAGTTATAAAATTTTTAAACAATTAAAATGCAAATAGGAATTATTTAATAAAATAATCCCCATCAAAACTAATCAAAGAATATTTTCTTTCATCGCCTATACTTGAAACTAATTCATTAATATCCAAAAAAGTCAAGCTATCTGCGCCTGTATATTCTCTAACCTCTTCAACACTTTTATTAGCTGAGATTAGCTCTTCAAAAGTAGGCGTATCTATACCATAAATATCAGGGAATTTAATTTCTGGGCATGCTATAGCCAAATGGATTTTTCTTGCACCTGCTTGTTTTAAAAGCGTGATGATTTTTTTAGAAGTTGTTCCTCTTACCACACTATCATCAATCACCACTATATCTTTGCCTTCTAAAACTTTTTTCATAGGATTGAGTTTTAATTTTACTTTCAAATTTCTCATTTCTTGAGTTGGTTCTATGAAAGTTCTTCCAACATAATGATTTCTCACTATTGCCATTTCAAGTGGAATTTTTAAATACTGTGCAAAACCTATAGCAGCACTCACACCACTATCTGGAACTGGCACTACAAAATCTACTTTTTCTTTAAATTTTTTAGCCAAGGCTTCGCCCATTTTTTTACGCACTTCATATACACTTTTACCTTCTATAATACTATCAGGTCTAGCAAAATAAATATATTCAAATGCACAAATTCTTGGATCTATCTTATCAAAAACTTGAATACTTTCAAACTCATCACTACCTTGAGTAAAAACTAGCATTTCACCGGGTTTTACATCGCGGATAAATTCAGCCTCTATCAAATCAAAAGCACAAGTTTCACTTGCTACAATATATCCACCATCTTTTAATCTACCCAAAGATAAAGGTCTAACCCCATAAGGATCTCTTACTACAAAAAGTTGATTTTTGCTAGCAAGCATAAAGCAATACGCTCCCTTGCTTTGAGTTAAACTTTCTATAAATCTATCTTTTAAAGTTTCTTTTTTACTTTTTGCTATTAAATGTACCACATTTTCTGTATCCATATTTGAGTGAAAAATAGCACCATTATCAATTAGCTCTTTTCTAACTTCTTCTTTATTAATCAAATTTCCATTATGCACCAAAGAAATATCTCCCAAAGAACAAGTAGCTGCAACAGGTTGGGCATCATGCAAAGAAGAATTTCCTGCAGTAGAATAACGATTATGTCCTATAGCTATCTCGCCTTTTAATCCTGCTAGAATTTGTGTATTAAAAATTTGTCCTACTTCACCTTTAGCTTTATGAGTTTTGATATTTAAACCATCGCTTACGCTAATCCCACTTGCTTCTTGTCCACGGTGCTGCATTGCAAATAAAGCATAATAAGCCACCGTGCTTGCATTTTTTGAATTAATTACTCCAACTACTGCACACATTTAAATTCCTAAACAATCATCTATATCATATAAGCCATTTTCTTGAGAAACTAGCCATTTTGCACATTTTATTGCACCTTTTGCAAAAGTAGCTCTTGAAGTGGCCGTATGGTTTAACTCTATAAATTCACCTTCATTGTAAAAACCAACCCTATGTGAACCCACTATATCACCACCTCTTAAACTCATCACTGCAATTTCATCTTTGCTTCTTTGCCCAATAATCCCATCTCTACCGCTTACTCTAACTTTTTCTAAGTCTAAATTTCTAGCCTTTGCAACACTTTGTGCTAAAGTCATCGCAGTACCACTTGGAGCATCTTTTTTCTTATTATGGTGCATTTCAAGTATTTCTATATCAAAATCTCTCAAAGCCTCGCTAGCTAAATAAGAAAGTTTTTTTAAAATCGCCACACCTAAAGACATATTAGTTGCATAAAGAATAGGCATAGTAATACTTGCACTTTGCATCAATTCATTTTGCTTAGCATCTAAACCTGTAGTACCTATCACCAAAGGCTTAGGATTACTTCTTGCGTATAAAAGCAAATCCTCACAACCCTTTGGAGTAGAAAAATCAATAATTACATCACATTTATTAAAAAAATCTTCATAATTTGATCCTTGATCAAAAAACGCACTAGCCTTTGCCTGTTCATCATCTTCTAAGCAAAGTCTTATTTGAGTACCCATACGCCCATTACTTCCATGAATTCCAATATTAATCATTTTAAAATCTGCCTTTTTAGAATTTGGAAAATTGTAGCGTTTATTTATTTAAAAGCAAATAACGCTTTTAGTTAATCATCCCATTTTTGCCCTAAAAAATTTCCATTTCTATCAAAAAACATTTCCATATTATTGCTTAATTTAATTTCATATCCAAATTCTTCCCAATCTACATCTACAATAAAAGCTCCAGGAAAAGAACTTTGAATTTTATCCATAATAGGTTTAGAAAGTCCATAATAATTTTGCGCATAAGGATTATGTTGAGGCATATTTTGTTGATATGAATTAGTATTTTGTTGTGTAATATTTGCACTAGCCATTAGTGCTAAAGCCATGCTTAGAGTTAGTATTTTTTTCATTTTAGATTCTCCTTAATTTTTATAGGAGAATCTTAATTAGTTTTTGTGAAATTTATGTGAAGATTAATGCAAACTTTCAATATAAGCTAAAGCACTAAGTGCTGCAACCGCTCCATCACCTGCTGCACATATTACTTGTTTTGGCGCATCTTTTCTTAAATCACCTGCTGCAAACAATCCTGCAATATTAGTTTGCATTTTAAGATCTACACTCACTTGACCGCCTTCTTCCATGGCACATAAAAACTCACCATTATCTTGTTTTAAGATTTCATTTCTTACATTTAATCCAACAAAGGTAAATATTCCAGGTACATCAAGCTCTCTTTTAGAGCCATCATTAAATGCTATTTTAATTTTATTAACACCCATATTATCGCCACAAACCTCATCAATCACTGCATTTGTGATTAATTCTATTTTGTCATTATTTTTTACTTTTTCAACTGTTGAAGGTGCTGCTCTAAACTCATCTCTTCTGTGGATTAAATATACTTTTGAGCAAATATTAGCTAGATACAATGCTTCTTCTAAAGCTGTATCACCCCCACCTAAAACAGCTACTTCTTTATTTTTATAAAAAAATCCATCGCAAGTTGCACAAGTACTTACACCTTTACCAAAAAACTCATCTTCGCCTTTAAAACCAGCACGACGCGGTGTAGAACCTGTACATACAATTACAGCTTTTGCTTGTTCGTTTTTACCACCTTCTAATTTTATATTAAAACTTCCATCAGCATTTTTGCTAATTTGCTCTACACCTACCATTTCATGTTTTAAACCAAAACGCATACACTGTTCATTCCAAGGAGCCATAAAAGAAATTCCATCTAAAACTTGAGCAACTCCAGGGTAATTTTCAATTTCTGAACTTGAAGTAATCTGCCCACCAGGCATACCTTTTTCAAACATTACAACATTTTTTAATCCACCTCTAGTAGCATACAAACCGGCACTTAAACCCGCAGGGCCACCACCTATAATAGCTAAATCTAACATAATATTTTCCTTGTAGTTTTATTTATAGGTATTATACAAATTTTTCTTTAATTATAAATAATAAAAATTATTAAATAGTAAAAAATATGAAGAAAAGCCACAAAAAGTGGCTTAAGATTATAAAAGTGAGTTTAGTTTGTCTGCTAAAGCTTGTTTTGATTGAGCGCCCACTAGCTGATCAACCACTTCGCCATCTTTAAAGAAAATGATAGTTGGGATAGATCTTACACCAAATTGTGCAGCCAAATCGCCTTGCTCATCTGTATTTACTTTACAAATTTTAGCCTTACCATCAAAATCATTTGCAAGCTCATCTATTACTGGTGCAAGCATTCTACAAGGTCCACACCATGGAGCCCAAAAATCTACTAAAGCTACGCCTTCTTTTGCTTGTGCAAAATTTTCTGTAGTTAAATCAATATATTTTCCCATTTTTTTCTCCTTTATTTTTTCACATTTTATTAAATTAGAATAAATATTCTCTTAATAGCCAATGTTCTCTAAAAGTTTTATATCATCTTTATATACACAAAGTAAATCTATTTGGTAATTCTCATCACTTTTGTGTTTCATAAAGTAATACTCTATAGCTTTGATGATTTTATTGTATTTTTTATTATCTAATCTATATGCTACTTCATAATCTCCTTGCGTACTTTTAACCTCAACAAAATGTAAAATTTTATCTTTTTTAGCAATGATATCAATTTCTCCAAATTTAGAATGAAAATTCCTTTTTAAAATTTCAAAACCTTGAGTTTTTAAATACTCGCATGCTAAATCCTCTCCTTTTTTACCAAAAAGATACTGCAATAAAGCCATTAATCTTCTATTCTCATCATAAAAACATCATCTTTTACAAATTCTTGTTCTCTAAGTTTTTGAATTAAAATTTGTATATTTTTTTCATAAGTTTGATGAGTGATAAAAAATAAAGTACTATAATCTTGCTTTTCTTTTTTTGGCTTTTGTAAAAAAGTATCGATTGAAATTTGATGTTCGCTCATTAATTGTGTAATTTTTGATAATACCCCTATTTTATCTAATACTTTTAATCTTAAATAATATCTTGTATAAATTTCATCTTTATTTAAAAGCTTATAAGAAGTATCATTTAAATATCCAAAAATAGCACTATTTTTTTCTTTTCTTGCTATATCGATTAAATCAGCTATAACAGCACTTGCGGTTGCCTTGCCACCTGCTCCTGGGCCATAATATAAACTTTCACCCAAAATATCTCCATCAACACTAATAGCATTCATCACTCCATCAACCTTTGCTAGTATTTTATCTTTACTAAGCATAGCAGGATGAACCCTTAGTTCTATTTTTTCATCTTTTATTTTAGCAATACCCAAATGCTTTATGGTGTATTCAAATTCCTTTGCAAAATAAATATCTTCATCGCTTACCTTACTAACACCCTCAATCAAGATATCTTCAGGTTTTACTCTTAATCCATAGGCAATATTTGCTAAAATTAAAAGCTTATGTGCAGCATCAAATCCTTCTATATCAAAAGTAGGATCAGCTTCGGCATATCCTAAATCTTGAGCTTTTTTTAATACTTCTTGAAATTTAGCATTATCTTCAGTCATTTTACTTAAAATATAATTGCTTGTGCCATTTAAAATGCCTTTAATAGAAACAATATTATTAGCACTCAAGCCCTCTTTTAAAATTTTAATAATAGGAATTCCACCTGCCACACTTGCTTCATAACCAAAAGCCGTATCTTGTGCTAATTTTTCAAGCTCATAACGATGATAAGCAAGCAAAGCTTTATTAGCAGTTACTACTGATTTTTTTCTTTTTAAAATCTTTGAAATTATCTCAAAAGGTAAATCAATACCACCCATTAACTCCACAAATACATCAATATCTTCACGCTCTAAAACTTCATCAATATCATTAACCACAGGAATTAATGCATTTGGTTTTGGATTTCTTGCTAAAGCAATCACTGGAATAATTTCTTCATCACATCTTGCTTTGATTAAATCTTGATTTTTTAACAAAGTTTCTACAACGGCACTTCCTACCGTGCCATAGCCTAAAATCGCTATTTTCATTTTATTCTCTTAAATATTTTTTTATATTTCTTGCTGCTTGACGAATACGGTTTTCATTTTCTATTAAAGCTATTCTAACATACTCATTGCCCGCTTCGCCAAAGCCAACTCCAGGGCTTACTGCTACATTTGCTTTTTGCAAAAGCTGTTTAGAAAATTCCATACTACCAAGATGAGCCTTACTTTGAGGGAGTTTTGCCCAAACAAACATACTTGCATTAGGTTTTTTTAGCTCCCATCCTGCTTGAAAAAACGAATCAAGCAAGACTTCTAATCTTCTTGCGTAAGTTGCTTTAATCTCTTCAACACAAGTTTGATCTCCATCTAAAGCTATAGTAGCAGCAACTTGTATAGGAGTATACATACCATAATCAAACTAGGATTTAATCTTTTTCAAAGCCGCAATTAAGCGTTTATTACCCACCACAAAACCCACACGCCAACCTGCCATGTTATAAGATTTTGAAAGTGTATAAGTTTCTACTGCTACATCTTTAGCACCTTCAACTTCAAAAATAGAAGGAGTTTTATAAGAACCAAAAGTTAAGTCCGCATAGGCAATATCAGAAATAATATAAAATCTTTCTTTTTTTGCCATAGCAACCAATCTCTCATAAAAACTTTTTTCCACTGTAACTGTTGTAGGATTATGCGGAAAATTTACTACTACATATTTTGGACGCGGAATGCTTTCATGTAGTGTTTTTTGTAAATTTTCAAAAAAAGTATTTTCGTTTAATTCATAATTTTCATTAAAATCAAAATTCATAGTTGCTACATTACCACCTGCTATGATAAAAGCTTGAGTATGTATAGGATAAGCAGGTGTAGGCACAATAGCTACATCTCCTGGATTAATAACAGCTCTTGCTAAATTTACAAAGCCTTCTTTAGAACCCATCGTTGCAACTACTTCACTTTCAGGATCTAAATCAACATCGTATTTTCTTTTATACCAATTACAAATTGCAAGTCTTAGTTTATAAATTCCACTCGAAGCAGAATACCCTGAAGTTTTGTCTTTATTTGCACTTTCGCAAAGCTTGTCTATGATATGTTGAGGAGTTTTGCCATCAGGATTTCCCATAGAAAAATCTATTATATCCTCCCCTGCTCTTCTTGCTGCCATTTTAATCGCATTAACTTCAGCAAAAACATAATTTGGAAGTCTTTCTATGGTATTAAAATGAATTTCTTCAAACATCGTCCATCCTTTTAGCGTCTTAAGTAAATTTTTAAACCCCTTTTTATGTTATCAAGGCTAAACATATCCCCCATAATAGCATATTTTGCACCCAATGGTATATTTACATTTACTTCATTTTGCTTGTGTGTATTTTCTACACCTTGAATAAAATTTAAATTTTTATCTAAAAACTGAATTTTACAAAACCAAGAATCAAGATTGTGTGCACTAAGCTCCATACTTTTTGCACCTTGCAAGTCAATAATATATTCTCTTAAAGGTTTATTTAATTGAGTAATAGTATTTAGCGGAATTTGAGTATTAACTTTAGGTTTTGCTTTTGAAAAATCTAGCTCATATTCATAATTTAGCTCTGAAATTTTAGAAATATCTTTAATAAAAACAGAACTACCTAATAAAGCCTTATAAAAAACTCCCGGATCAAGCATATACTGAGAATCTACAGCTAATTTATAAGTAATATAATTTTCTCTTAAAATTAACTCAGTTGGTATAAAATACACATAGCCTAGCTCGTTTAAAGTATCATTAATCGTTTTAAAAAATAAAACAGAATCAGCTTGGGCTTTAAAACTAAAAGTTAAAGTTTTTGGCTCATTTAATATAAAATTTGCCAAAGAATTTGTTTTTAAAATTTGAGAAATAGTGTAAATATCTACATTTCCACGCTCATCTTTATAATCATTTCTTGCAAATAAAAGCTCTAATTTTGCATCTTTAGAATTATCATTAACAATATGCTTAGCAACTTCTAAAGCACTTAGTGCAAAAGCATTAAGAGTAAAAAAAATGGAAAATATTAAAATTCTTACCATAATTTTCCTCTATTTTCTTTTATAAACTCAGCTTTTGTAATTTGTTTAATTTTACCATCTTTAATCATTAAAAACTTAGACACACCATTTTTAAACTCTAAAGTATTGTTATTTTCATCATTCAAACTAAAAGCAGCATGACCTGTGGTAATAAGCATATCTTTATCTAAAGATAAAACATAATCGTTTTTAATAGTTAAAGAACTTTTTCTAAAAGTTTTTAAATCCACCATACCAAGCCAAAGCTCTGCACTTGGTTTTATAATACTTTCTTTAAGCAAAACCATATTTTCTTCAGGCATATTTAAACTAGCATTATCCTCTAATGTTTCTTCTATAGTATTATTACTCTCATCTATTGGCTCTAAAATAGTTGTATTTGTTTCATTATTTTCTATAACATCATCAGCAAAAAAATTAACAATTGGGGTTTCATTTTCATCAACTTTTTCTTCTAAAACAACCTGCTCTTGATTTAATACGTTAGTAGTATTCTCATCTAGTGTAGAACTTTGGAAAAATCTTGAAACACCCCAAGCTAAAGCCACTATCAAAAGCACTACTACTATAATCACAATATACCATACACTCGAACTTTCTTTGGTATATGAGTTCATTCTAGGTGAAATATACACATGATTTTTTTTCTCAATACCATTTTCCTCTAAATAAGCATGATATTCTTCTAAAAAATTAGAAAAATCAAGCTCATACTCTCTTTGTAAAATTTTAATAAAACCATTTACATTAAAGCGAGATAAAGACTTAAAATCTTTTTTAATGATATATTCAAGACAAGCTATTTCTATTTGTGTTCTTTTTTGAACTTCTAATAAATTTAAATCTTCTAATTTTTTCCAACTATCCATTTTTCATCCTATCGCAAAGTATTGCAAATGCTGCACTTACATTTAAACTATCAAAATCATTATGCATTTTTATACCTACGCACTCATCGCATTTTTTAAGCACCTTTGGCGCTATGCCAAAACCTTCACTTCCCATAATCAAAACTTTTTTATCTTTGGCCTTGATAGTATGTATATCACTACCTCCGCTTGCACTAGCATAGATATAAAAACCTTTTTGTTTTAATTCATTTATCATGCTTAAAATATCATCATTTAAAACTATTTTCATATCTAAAGCCGCCCCACTACTTGCACGGATTACTCCATCCATAGCTACACTTTTAGCTACCAAAATAACCCCATCAGCACCCAAAGCATAAGCACTACGCACGATAGCTCCGATATTTCCAACATCGCTAATATTATATAAAATAACTATAAAATCTTTTTCTTTTAAACTTTCAAAAGAGCTAAATTCAAACTCATCGATTTCCATTAAAAAACCTTGATGATTTCCACCTCTTGCTAAGCTTTGTGCGGTTTTAAAATCAAGCTTTTTAATTTTTTTTGAAGCTTTTGCTATTTTTGAAAAATCAGCTTTTTCACATTCTTTTGCTAAATAAATTTCTTTAATTTTTTCTTTGTGCTTTTCTAAGATATAAAAAAACACTTGCTTACCATAAACTATCATTTTTAAATAATAACCAAATTCAACTTAAAAGCAGTTTTTGATAATTTTCTTTTGGAGATTTTGCATTGATTTTTGAAAGAAGTTTTGCCTTTGTTTTTAAAGGCAAATCAAGTTCATAAATATCTTGCTCACACAAGGTATTTTGATGAAATTGCTTTTCTTTAGCACTTACGACTACACACCATTCACCGCGCAAATCCATTGTTTTTAATTTTTCTAAAACCTCTAAGGCTCCTACTCTAAATTTAGTTTCAAATTTCTTTGTTGCTTCTTTTATGATAAAAATTTCTCTTAAAGGATCAATTTTACTAATTTCTTCTACTAAATTAAGTATTCTAGTGGGTGCTTCATAAACTATACTAGGATAAGGATTAAGCATTAAATTTTCAATATCTTTTTGTCTTTGGGGATTTTTATTAGTCAAAAAACCCATAAAAATAAATTCTTTTTTACAAAACGCGCTTGAAACTAATGCAAGTAAAGCAGCATTTGACCCTGCCAAGACTTCATAATCAATATTATTTTTAATGGCATATTCAATTAAAAACTGCCCCGGATCGCTAATACCTGGCATACCCGCATCACTTAAATATGCAATATCTTGTTCAAAAAAATCGCCATCTATTTTTGCTAAAAAATCTTTTTCGTTATGAGTATGCAAGGCTAGATATTTATCAGGTTTTATTTCTAAATTAAATTTTTCATTAAGAAGATGGACTAAAGATTTGCAAACTCTCGTATCTTCACATAAAAAGAGTTTGCATTTTTGTAAAATTTCTAAAGAATGAAAAGAAATATCGTTTAAATTTCCTATGGGTGTAGGAATAAAATATAACATTATTGCATTGCGTATTTTTTCTTAAATTTCTCTACACGACCCGCAGCATCTACGATTTTTTCACTACCTGTAAAAAACGGATGACAACTTGAGCAAATATCAACTTTAATTTCTGGTTTATTTGACTTAGTAGTAAAAGAATTTCCACAAGCACAACTAACTTTGCATTCTACATATTCTGGGTGAATTTCTTTTTTCATTATTTATCCTTTTTCAAAACATTAAGGCGTAATTATATAGATTTTTATATAAAAAATAGCTAAATTTAAGCGCGTTTTTAAATTATGAATTTTGAAGCAACCCCTACTAAAGCTGTTTGCGCTTTGAGTATGAAATTAGCTTGTAATTTTGCTTTTTTTAAATTCTCTTCTCTTTCTTTTTGCGAAAATCCACCTTCAGCGCCTATTAAAAATACATGCTTACTAGGTTCAAAACTCATCAAATCTTCACCTTCAAAGTCTATTAAAACAATATTTTCATAAGCTTGTTGAAATTTTTTAAAATCATCAAAGCTTTCAAGCTCCATTAAAGAAGCACGACCGCATTGTTGGGATGATTCTATAAGAATTTTTTCCATTCTTTTAAAATCTAATTTAAAATTCTTTTGTGAGTAATCCATATACACAAAAGAAAGCTTTGCCACTTCAAGCTCGTTTAAAAAAGGCAAGGTTTTTTCTATAATCTTTGGATCAATCACCGCTAAAGCTAAATGCAAATGCGTTTTTAATTCTTGTTTTTCTTCTTTTTTATCAAGTAAATTTAATACGCAAGAGCGTCTAGAAAGCTCTATGCATTCATAAGTATAAGCAAAAAAATCTTTTAAATTTTTTAATATGATTTTATTACCTACTTTAATTCTTCTAGCTTTTAAGTGTAAAAAAGCTTCATTTTCTAGCTCTAAATTTAAAGCACCACTTTGTGGGTGATATAAAAATCGCATTAAAAATAAAACCTTTGAAGCAAATAAGGCACAAAAAGTAAAAATATTCCCAAACACAAAATAAAAAAGCTTAAAAATCTAAATTTAGCATAACGCTTAAACAATCTTGCTTTTTTAAATAAAACAAATTGATAAATAGCCAAAGCAAAAATCAAAATCCAGCAAAACCACATAGAAAGTATATAGAGATTTAGCTCAAAATGCTTTAAAGCCCAAAGCAAACTTCCTGTAAAAAGTGTAATTGCTAAAAATAAATAATAAATTGGCAAAAATAGGCGAATTCTTTTTATAAAAATAAACTCTTGTGAAAAACTACTTTGAGTTAGATATAAATAAAACAACATTAAAAAGCCATTTGCATATAGGCTATACACATGCAATGCTAAAAAAAACTCATAACTTTGATCCATCACTGTCCTTGTGTATTATTTTCATCTTTGATATCATCATCTACGGGTATAGGAAGCGTTTCATCATCTATAATAACATTAGAATCACTTTGCTCAATTTGAACTTGCTCAGTTTGTACTTCTTTTTTTGTGGTTGTATTTTCTTGGCTTGAACAAGCTATAAAAAGCAATAATGGCACAATCAATAAAACCTTTTTCATCATACCTCCTTTTGATTGACAAAAACAAAATTTGAATCTTGAAGTTTTTTAAAAAAATCTTTATCTTTCCATTCGTCACTTATAGCTTGTGAAAATTCAATATCTGCTAGATTAATCTTTGGTAAAAACTCACTATAAGCATCTTCTCTAAAACCTTGTGCATAGCCTGTTCTTGTTTCATGCACAATAATACTTTTTAAACTAACACCTTGCTCACCATTGACCATCTTAGTCTTTAAAAGCAAGGTATCTATCAAAATAAAAAATATGCGTACAAAATTTTCCGCACTTACATTCACAGGTAAACTTACCCATCTTTGTGAATGTTTTTTCATATCTTCTAAATAAACTTTATCATCATCTTTAAAAAGCGTAATAGCATGATCAAAACTATCAATAATTTGTTTTATCTCATCTTTTAACAAGCCAAAATCATACACCATTCCAGCATTGTCAAGGTATTTACTCTCAAGTAAAATTTCTACCTTATAAGAATGGCCATGTATGCTTGTTTTACATCGCTTGGAGCTACAAAATCTAACAATATGAGCATTTTCAAATTCAAACATTTTTCTAATAATCATACGCCTTCTTTATCTCCCCAAATTCTAATATGCAATCTATCAGAGTAATTATATCCATTTTTTATACAAAATTCAGCAACACTTAAGGCATTTTTAGAAATTTCTTCTTCATTTGACCCCATAGGCATACAAAACACCTCATTTTCACAAATTTGTAAAATTTCATTGATTTCGCCTAAGGCTTTATTTTCTTGTAAAAAATCCTTATCTAAAACAAATTTATAAAAACTATCCTTAGCATAGCGTTTAAAAGCTTTCAAAGCTTTTTCATTAATCCTTTTTTCTTTTTTTACACCACTATTGCTAAGCTTCACACCCAAAGCAAAATAGCATTTTTTATACAAAGGGTATTTTTCAAAGTCAATTTCAATACTTGCATTTGTTTCAAAATGCACCTTAAAACCATTTTCTAAAAGTAAATTAACAAAACACAAAAAATCTTTATTTTGATAATTTAATAAAGGCTCACCGCCGGTAATGACAACTATAGCTTTGCGTGAATTTGCTAGTTTTAAAACCTCATCAAAAAGCTTTGTTGAAGTATATGTTTTATAACAAGTTTTAAATTCTTTGGTAAAGACAGCTCTTATAGTATCACAGCCCAAAAGCATTTTAGAATCTTTTTCTTTTTTTACCCCAAAGCCTGTGCAGTTAAAATTACACCCAGCAAACCTTACAAATATAGCCAAATTTCCACTATATTTTCCCTCACCTTGCAAGCTTAAAAAAGTTTCAACAACTTCCATTATCCACCTGTTTGATAAAAAGCTCTTGTAGAACTTTGATTGGCTTCATTTTCTGCCCATCTATTTTTTTCTGATTTGTTTTTTATCACGGTTTTTAAAACTTCACAAGCACCTACTATGTCTTTATTACGTATAGCCTTTTTAATGCTTAAAGCCTCATCATAATACAAACAAGGTATTAAAAGCCCTTCGGCTGAAAGCCTTATACGGTTACAACTATCGCAAAAATCATGACTATGTGGATCAATGATGCCAAACTCATATCCATCTTCAAGTTCATAAATAGTCGCAGGTGCATTTGGACTTTTTTGTCCTTGTTTAAAAGAATACTTTTGAGCAATAATATTTAAAATTTCTGCTGATTTTAAGCCTTTTAAATCTCCATAAGCATGATAATTTTCCATAAATTCTATAAAGCGAATTTGGCTTTTGCGTGCTTTGGCAAATTCTAAAAGATCGATAAATTCACTATCATTAATCCCTTTAAGAGCTACGGTGTTAAATTTAATATTAAAGCCTAATTCTAAAGCCTCATTAATACCATTTAACACATCTTTAAGTATATTTTTTTGGGCTAATTTAAAAGCTACTTCTTCTTTTAAGGTATCTAAAGAAATATTAATTCTTTTTAAGCCTGCTTGTTTTAAGTCTTTTGCTTGTTGTTTTAATAAAGAAGCATTAGTGGTAAGCGCTAAGTCTATATCTTGCTTATACTCACTAATCATAGCAATAAATTTATGCAAATCTTTTCTTACTAAAGGCTCACCACCTGTAATACGAATTTTTTTAACCCCCTCATCAATACAAACCTTAACAAACATAAAAAGTTCTTCAAATGATAAAAGATTTTCCTTAGCACTCCATTCAAATGGAGTTTTTGGCATACAATAAAGGCAACGAAAATTACATCTTTGTGTTACTGAAATTCTTAAATAATCTATCACTCTTCCATAGCTATCTACTAACATCAAAGGCCTTTATAATAATTTATTAAATTTTAAAATAAGCTCAACTCTACCCGTACCTATACGCAAATCTTTGGCAATTTGCTCAATGGATTTTTTTTGATTAAAAAGCTCTATCACCTTTTGCTCTTCATTATCATAACTTGGGCTTAATTTTGTAATACTTTGAGTTTTTTGTTCTAAATTCAACAAGCGATTTTTTTGCTCACTTTGAAATTCTTCAATCACCTCTTCTACTTCTTTTAAGGCGCTTAAAATAGGAATGATATTTTGATTGATTTTTTGTTCTAATACTTGTAAAAGCTCTTCTTTTAATTCTTCTTTAATAACTTCAGTGTCTATTTCTTCTTTTTCTTGCTCTTGTTCCTCTAAACTTTCTTTTTTTAAATAATGATATTGCTTGTTTAAATCTTCTATCATCTTACCAAGCTCATTAATCTTAGCAATATTTTCTTTTTCTTTTATCATCATATAAGCAAACATAGCAAAAATTAATAAAGCTACCACAAGCCACAATAATAAATCACTACCCATTTTCTTGCTCCTTTAAAATCTTAATCATCGCTCTTTGCATATTTGCTACAAAATTATCATACACAAGCTCATCTTCTGCTTTTATTTGTGTAATTTTTGCTTCATTTTCATTTAAGGCTTTAAAAAAAATACTAATTTTTTGACCATTTAACTCAAATCTTGCATAATATTCCCCATCTTGAGCCAAGCATTTATCTTTAAACTGAATGTGTGCAAAATTTACACCCACCACAAAGGCTTTATATTTTAAATCTGTAAATAATTTTGTTTTATTGATATCATTTTTTATCAAATACAATTCTTGTTTTATATCCATAAGCAAATCAAAAATAATTTGCTCGCCTTCGCTAAATTCCACTCTTGAGGCAAGCTTTTTCCATTTACTTAAATTGACATAATTATTACTTGAAAGATATTCTTGTAAAAACTCTTCATATCTTTCTTTGCTCTCTTCAAACTCAAGCTCTAACGAGCTTTTAAAAAATTTTATCTCCATAAAAGATCAACCCAAATAAATATAAAAAACACTATACTTAAATACCCATTTAAAGTAAAAAATGCTTTATCAATTTTTGCAAAATTCTTTCTAACAATGCGGTGCTCAAAAAATAAAATAATCGCACTAATTATCACACCTAAAAAAGCAATATTTCCCGTTGGAGCCACCCAAACAAATAAAAGCCAAAAAAGTACTGCCAAAACATGACAAAATGCTGAGATAAATAAGGTTGCTTCAAGTCCAAATTTAGCAGGTATAGAGTGCAAACCTGTTTTTTTATCATATTCCATATCTTGCAAAGCATAAAGCAAATCAAATCCAGCTGTCCAAAAAGTAACACCCAAACACAAAATCACACTATAAATTTCAATACTTCCCAAAACTACAATGCTACCTGCAATAGGAGCAAGCCCTAAGCAAAATCCTAATACTAAATGCGCTAAGGATGAAAATCTTTTAAAAGCTGAATAAATAGCTAAAATAAATAATACCGGCAAAGAAAGAGCAAAGGCTAATTTATTAATAAAATAGCTTGCCAAAACAAAAATAATAGCATTTAAAATAATAAAAAGTAAAATACTAGTTTTACCTATACGTCCATCGATATTAGGTCTATTTGCACATCTTGGGTTATTTTTGTCAATATCCTCATCCATCAAACGATTAATCGCCATTGCAAAATTTCTTGCACTCACTGCACAAATAATACCCAAAAATAAAGCCTTAAAACCAAACCAAGTACTATCATTTAAAATAACAGAAGCTACAATCATTGAAGTAAATAAAAAAGGTAGGGCAAAAATAGAATGCTTAAAAACAATCAAATCTAAAATATCTTTTAATTTTTCTTTTAATATAGGCATTTTTTCTCTTTATAATATATTTTTGTTATGATTTTACTAAAATAATTTTAAATTTAGGATATTTTTACGATGTTTTTTGAATTTGCACTCATTGGAACTACTGCAAGTGGCAAAACAGAACTTGCTAATAAACTAGCTTATGAATTTAACGCAAGTATTTTAAGCCTTGATAGTCTTTGTGTATATAAACAAATCAACATCGCTTCAGCCAAAACAGAGCAAAAAACCCTAGATGAGCTTGATTATTTTGGCATAAATTTATTAAATGTCAATGAGCATTTTAACATCGCTTTGTTTTTTGAAGAATACAAAAAAGCAAAAGCTTTTGCCCAAAAAAATAATCAAATGCTTATTATCACAGGTGGAACTAGTTTTTATTTAAAAGCTTTAATGGATGGCTTGAGTGAAAATTTCAAAGAAAGCCAAAGCGCACTAAGTAATGATGAAATTTATCATTTAATGATAAAAATTGATTCACAAGCAAAAATAAAAAAAAACGATACTTATCGTTTGAAAAAATGGCTTGGAATTTATGAGCAAACTAATAAAATTCCAAGTGAAGTTTTAAAAGAAACCAAACAAGAAGCTTTGATTAAAAAACTTGATATTTTTGAAATTTCTTGGCAAAAAGATCTTTTAGAAAAACGCATTATTAAGCGCACTAAAAATATGCTAAATGAGGGTTTAGTAGATGAAGCTAAAATGTTATTTGATAATTATGATCATAATTTAAAAGCACTAAATTCCATAGGTTTAAAAGAATGCAAAGAGTTTTTAGATAAAAAAATAAATTTAAATGAGCTTGAAGAGCTCATCATCATTCACACAAGACAACTTGCTAAAAGACAAAGAACTTTTAATAAAAAATTCAATAAAGAAATTTTAGATTTTCAAAATGCTTATGAGAATTTAAAAGCTTATATTTTAAAAAAATATCAAGGCTGAGTATTTAAGACATTTAATTTATCTTTACACAAATTTTGCCAATTGCTTGTTGCATTAATATCTATACAATTTTGCAAACTTTGCTTTTGATTTTGCACATCTTTTAAATCTTCATAAATATTACTTTGCGTATAAAAAGCTCTTGCGCGCTCATCATCTTTTAAAGGATTAGCAAGTAAATCTTTAAATAAAGTTAAGGCTTTTTGGGCTTGATTGTTTTGTTTTAAAGCTTTGATATAGATAAATTCTAAATCAGGACTAAAAAGATTCACCCCTTTTAAATTTTGATAGTCAATAGCCTTTGGAGCATAAGTTAAAATGCTGGTTAGAAAATTATTTTTTTCACAATAACGCAAAAACTCATAATATAATTCCACCATACGATAATTCATAGGAAATTGCTCTAATTTTTGCAAAGTTCTTATCATAGCATTATAATCTTGTAATCTAAGCTCAGCAAAAAATTTAATATAATTTGCTTCAAATTTTTCATTATCACTAATAATCGTTCTTGTGTTTAAAATATCGTTAATTGTTTTTATAACAAAGCTATAACGCTTATCTTTAAGAGCTAAATCAGCACTTTGAAGCTTATAAAAAATAATATCATCATTTTCATTTTCCACTATGTATTTTTTAGCTTCTTCTATGCGCGTTGTGCGTTTAAAACATTCAAGCATTTGCTTTTTATTTTGTATTTTACCCCCTACATTATAAACTTTAAAATCATCATATATTTTAATAGCAGCTAAACATTCATCATTTTTTAATTTTTGTTCTAAAACTAAAATAGCAGCTTGTTCTAAAAGATTTTTAACTTCTTTATTAGAGTATTTTTCAATGTCTTTTTGATAACTTACAACTTTTTCATAATTTTTTTCTTGAAAATACAATTTTACATTATCAAACAGCGCCTTACTAGAAATTTCTCCAGCATATTTTTTCATAATTTCTTCATATCTTTGATGTAAAAAACTTGCATTAGCATCTTTTAAATATAAAAAGTTTTTATCTTGCGCTTCTTTGATTAAACTTACATATTCACCCAAAGGAAAATCTTCTGCATAAAGATCTAAATATTTTTGAGCCTTGGTATGCTCATTTGCATTTAATAAAGCCAAAGCAAGATCTTTTAGCACTTTTTCATATTCTTTATCTACCTTAGTTAAATGCGTAAAAATATACTCATAAATTTTAGAACTTAAATCATAAACCCTATTATTAGCAAAAGCTTTAGCTAATAATAAGGAATTTTCCAAATCACTCATGAAAAATTCAGGATTTGATTCTAAAATTTTATTTGCTAATTCTTTTGCTTCTTTTGTATTTTGAGTTTCTAAATAATTTTTTGATAAAAATAAAGCTGCCCTACTGGCTAAATCTGCATTTGGAGTAGAATAATACACATCTTGATAAATATTATTTGCGGTATTTTTTTTACCCAAATGATATAAATAATCTGCATAATCAAGCAAAGCCATTATAGTGTATTTATCGCCTTTATGCTCAGTATTTAAAGTATCTATAATATATTCAACATTTGATCTTTGTGATAAACCCATATAAACTCTCATCATAATATACATCACTTCTGTATAATCTTTATCGTTAATATAAGTTCTCACCCATCTTTTAGCATCATCTAACATTTGTTCTAAAATTACTTGGTCTTTATCAAGTTCATAAGTATAAAGTTTATTTTGCGCTCTTAACTTATAAAGCTCAAATTCATTCATAAATACACTACCTTGATAACGCTTAATAGCATTAACAGTATCTCTTAATACTTGATCATATTTTTTTGCCTCATATTCTTGTTTTATACTAAAATAAGCGTTAAAATCTGCGCTTTTAGAAGTTTCCATAGGGTTAGAATTTAAATCTAAAGCTCCAATAAAGGGCATTAATCCATCATCAAAATAAATATCAAAATCAAGCCCATCGCTAGGTTTGTAATATCTTAAATCTTTAGTAAAAATAAACACAAAGTGTTTAGAAGTATCTCCACTTTGACTTTGAATTTCTTTTGCATTAAAAATATCTTGGGAATAGTTAAACATCTTAGCTAAAATTTTAGGATAGATTTTGATTGTCAAAAAGGTTTGGTGCTTTTCAAAATAAATTGTAAAATCATCAAACTCTTTATTTTGAAATTGCATATTACTAACACCCAAAACATTACATTCAAAATGGGTCTTTTCAAATTCAAAAACATTTTTACAGGTAAAATCTTTATTATCTTTTAAATGCAAAAGTGTAAAGGGACGCTTGTGTTCTTCCCCTTTATTAACAATAATTTCAAAAGAAAATGTATAAGTTATACTTAATAAAAATAAAAATAAAACCCTTATCATAAGCGTGATTATAGCAATATTATTTTACAAAAGCAAAAACACGCAAGAAACACTTCCAATCAAACACAAGCACAAAATAATCTTTTGTTTTACATCTAAGTTTGCACTTTCTATAATTTGAGCTTTTTTGAAAAAAACATAAATTAAAATTTTCAAATAAGCATAAAGCATAATCATAGAACTTAAAGCTATAGCAAATACAAGCACATAATAACCTGAATTTAAAATAGAAGCTAAAATTAAAATTTTACCCCAAAAAATCCCAAAAGGTGGAATACCTGCTATACATAAAATAAATATAGCTAACATTATAGACAATACCGGTCTTTGATCAAACAAGCCCGAAAAGCTCTCAAATGAACTTTTTTGAAATAAACTCAATATCAAAAAAATTCCATAATTTGCAAAAGCAAAAGAAATCCAATACACAAACAAAGCAAAAATTGAAAGCAAATAAGAAGTCCCATCTCCTTGAGAACTTACACTCATACTAGAAACAATAACTGCTAATATAAAAGAAGAATGAGTAATAGAACTATATGCAAGCATTTTTTTTACATCTTTTTGGATTAAAGCTACTATACTTACAGCAAGCATAGAAAAAATCGCTAGCAATGCTACTATATATTCAAATTTTACCCCACCACCCAAAGCAGAAAAAATTCTTAAAACTACTATTATCATAGCTATTTTTGGTACTATAGATATAAATGCTATAAAATTTGTATGCACCCCATAATACACATCTTTTAACCAAAAATGAAAAGGTGCGATAGAAAGCTTTACCCCAACAATAACTAAAAACATTACTCCAGCACAAAGCAAGATAGGATCTGAAATGTATTCAGAATGCAATAAATTATCTAAATCCAAAGACTTAGTTTTTAAATACACAAAAGCACAAGCAAAGACAAAGAACCCAGCTCCCACCGCAGCTAGAGTAAAATACTTTATACTAGAGCTAATAGCATTATGAGTTCCTCTTAAAGCTATTAATGTATAAAGAGCTAAAGAAGAACCTTCTAATGCTAGGAAAATTACGATTAAATTAGTGCTTGATACCATTAATATCAAAGACGCAACCATAAATAAAAATAAAGAAAAAAACTCTGGCTTTTGCTCATCTTTGTCCATCAATAAATAAAGCATAGAAAAAACTAAAATAACTAATTGAGCAAAAATTGCATAATTATCGCTTACAAATAAACCAAAAAAAGCATGAGAATTATCTAAAACAAAGCCATTATAAAGCAATAAAAAACATAAGGTGCTAAGCAAAGCTATAACACTTACTCCTATATAAAAATTTCTAGAAAGTTTTTTAAACGCACCCAATAAAAGTAAAGCAATAGCCCAAAAAAGCAATGACAACACAGGAAATAATAATACAAAATTCAATTTTTCTAAACTAAAGCCACTCATTAAAAACCTCTTATATCATCTATGATTTTTTGATTTTCTATTGCAATATTTCTTGTTTGCATAACCTCAAGAATGCTATTTACATTCAAAGCAATTTGATCAAGCATAGCACTTGGAGCTATCCCTAAATAAATTACCAAAGCACTTAAAATACTCAACACAAAAATTTCGCCTTTTTTTAATACTAATTTCTCCATTTTTTCTGCGTTAGTGGCAAAAAACATATTTCTATAAATATTTAGCATATAAATAGCCCCTAAAATGATCACACCACCTGCAAATAATGCATACCATAAATTTACGCTTGCTATGCCTTGTAAAATTAAAAACTCACCTACAAAAGAAATGGTCAAAGGTAATGAAATAGATGAAAATAATAGCACTGCAAAGAAAAAACTAAACACTGGAGCTGTTTTAGCTAAATTTTTATAAAAGTCTAAATCAAAAGTATGATATCTTTTATAAAGCATATAAGCAGCCAAAAACAAACCACCTGTTACTATACCATGTGCAAACATGTAAAATACAGAACCACTTACCCCATTATAAGTAAAAGTCACAATACCTAAAATCACCACACCCAAATGCGAAATTGAACTATAAGCGATTAATTCTTTTAAATCCTTGGTTTTAAAGGCAATTAAAGCTGCATATAAAATTCCAACTATACATAAAATAGCAAGCAAAGAATAATAATGATTTAAAGTATCAGGTGTTAAAGGCAAGATAAATCTTAAAAATCCAAAAGGAGCCATTTTAAAACTAACAAGCATTACAGATACTAAAGTCGGACTTTTTGCATAAACTTTTGGCGCCCAAGTGTGGAAAGGAAATAAAGGACTTTTAATCGCAAAAGCGATAAAAAATCCTATAAAGATTAAATTTTGCACACTTTCAGGTATGAAAAATTCACTCTTATACCAAGCAAGTAAATCAAAACTCCAATACCCAAAACTTTGATAATACAAAAACCCTACATAAATAATCGCTAAAAGCATAAGCATAGAACCGCAAAATGCATAAATGAAAAATTTAATCCCTGCTTTATAATTATCTGAATATCTGCCTATTAAATAAATAAGCGGTATAAGAGAAAACTCCCAAAATACATAAAATAATAAAGCATCTAATGAAGCAAAAAGCCCTATAATACAAAATTGCAATAAAAATATACTTACTACAACACTTTTATCTTGAATATCCAAACATATAAAAGATAAAAAAATCATAATAGAACAAAGCAACATCAAATAAAGCGCTATAGCATCTACACCGATATGAAAATTAACTATTAAAGAATTTAAACTAAACTCATAAGCTATACCACCATGATAATTAAACAACAAAAAAACATTAAAAACTAAAATCAAAAAACTAACTAAAACAGCAAAAGACTTGCTATCTTCTTTTTGCAAAAACAAAGCTATAAAAGCTGCAAAAAATGGAAATAACATTAATAAACTAAGCATTTTACACCGCCAACGCTAAACAAAATAAACATACAAAAGCCAACACTGTAATTCTTAAAACCAAAGAATAATCCTTACCTATGCTAAGAGTCCTAGCAAAAGTTTTAAGGAAAAATGCAACACTATCTACCAAAGTGTCTAAAATTTCTTTATCAGCTTTTCTTAAAAATTCACAAAATAAAGCATATTTACTAACAATAAATTGATGATAAAACCTTGGTATATAGTATTCATTAAACAAAAGCTTATAAATGCTTGTTTTAGAAAGTGATGGTTTAAACCAATTTTTCCAATAAGCTATGATAGCTAAAAGCACTCCAAGCACTGCAACAGTACTTGCAAGCACCATAACTAAAGAATTTTGTCCATCAATAAAAGCTAAGTTTTGACTTACAAACTCCATAAAACTATGCTCAAAAAACCCTGCAATAATAGCAAGTAAAGCCAAAGGACTCATCGCAAGCAAGGCTATTTTACTAGCTTCATGAGGATGCTCTTCATGTCTTTTTGGAGTAAAAAATACAAGCATTAAAAGTCTAAAACTATAAAAAGCTGTCATAAAAGCTGCTATTAAAAGCACTAAGAAAATTCCATGATGATGACTTATAAAAGAAAATCCTAAAATTAAATCTTTAGAGAAAAATCCTGCAAAAGGATAAATTCCTGCCAAAGCCAAAGAGCCTATAAGCATTAAAATAGCACTAAAACGCATACTTTTATAAAGCCCACCCATTTTGCTAATATCAAGCTTATCATTCATCGCATGCATTACATTACCTGCACCTAAGAATAATAAAGATTTAAAAAATGCATGAGTTACTAGATGAAATAAAGCTATAGCATAAGCTCCAAGACCTGCTGCTACAAACATATACCCAAGTTGAGAAAGTGTTGAATAAGCAATAATTCTTTTTAAGTCTTTAGCTACCATAGCCATAGAAGCAGCAAAAAGCGCTACAAAAGCTCCAAGTATAGCGATAAAATACCCTACTTCAGGAACTTGCAAATAAAGCTCTCCTGCGCGAATTACTAAATAAACTCCCGCAGTAACCATAGTCGCAGCATGGATTAGCGCTGAAACTGGTGTAGGTCCTGCCATAGCATCAGCAAGCCAAGTATGGAAAGGAAATTGCGCTGATTTACCCATAGCACCCACAAAAAGCAAAAGCGCTATCAAAATCAAAATCATATCATTTTCATGCCCTAAAGACAAAAGGGTAAAAAACTCATCGTATTTTAAAGAATTGAACTCTATATAAATTAAGAAAATTCCTAAAAGCAAAGCCAAATCTGCAATTCTATTCATGATAAATGCTTCATTAGCAGCAAAGGTATATTTTTCATTATGATACCAAAAACCTATCAAAAGCCATGAGCAAAGTCCAACACCTTCCCAACCTATGAAAAGTCCTAAGAAATTATCACTCATAATCAAAAACATCATAGAAAAAACAAAAAGTCCTAAATAACTAAAATAGCGATTAAACCCTTCATCATGCTCCATATAAAATATACTATATAAATGCACAAAAGTAGCAACTATACTTACTACATTCATCATAATTAAAGTAATGGAGTCTATTTTAAAACCAAAACTAACATCTACTAAAGATATCCAAGTGCCAAGTTCAAAGTTAAAATGCACCCCATTGCTTAATAAAATAATTGAAGCAAATGCTGAAAAAGCTATAAATAAAGAAGCCAAATAACCTAAAATAATTTTCTTAGCACTAAAAGCAAAAATACCTAAAACAATAGCTGAAACCAAAGGAGAAAAAAGTGCAATTAAGGCTAAATTTTGCATTTTAACTCTCCTTTTTCAGCTAAAGAGCTAAGCTCTAGTGTTCCTGTTTTTCTATACCATAAAACACAAAGTGCTATCCCAACAGCTACTTCACAAGCTGCAACCCCCATTACAAATAAAGCAAAAATTTGTCCTTCTATATCTTTATGGGAAGCCCCTGCTGTAACTAAGGCCAAATTAGCAGCATTTAATAAAATTTCACTTGAAATAAAAAGCATAATTAAATTTTGGCGTTTTATAATACCTATTAGACCAATGATAAACATCAAAATAGCCACAATGTAGTATTTTTCTAACATCATTGCTCATCCTTTTTTATATTTTTTTGAGTAAGTGCTATTGCGCAAATTAAAGCTATTAAGAGCAAAATTGCCATAAATTCAAAAGCAAGCATGTATTTTGTAAATAGGGCAAAACCTATTTGCTGGGTTGAATCAAGACCATAAACTTCATTAGTTTCATTTAAACCAAAATTATAACCCATAATAATACTAATTAACAAAATAGCACTAAAAACCACAGCAAAAATAAATACTCTTTTACCTTTTAGACTTTCCTTTACTTTTATCGAAGCATCAAAAAACATCATAGCAAAACTATAAAGACCTAAAATAGCCCCACTATAAACGATAATTTGAATTGCTCCAATAAATTCAGCATTAAGTAAAAAATAAAATCCGCTTAAAAAAACCATAGCCGCAGCCAAAGAACTAATAGCATAAAGCACACTAGTACTTAAAACACTAATTAGAAAAAATCCCAATACCAAAACACTTAACAGACAAAAAGCTATCGTTTCAAACATTTTCTTCCTTTGGGGTATCTTGCTGTCTTTGCAAATCTATCTCATAATAATTTGGAGTTTTCTTTACTAAATCATCAGCATCTTTTCTTAAACTACCACTTCCCTCAAATACCACTTGATTTTTAAGCTCATCGATAGGAGTTAAAAAATCTTGCTTTTGACCAAAATAAGATCTTTGTTCTGCTGCATTTTCATACTCTTTACCATGTACAATAGCAAGTTCAGGACAAACATCAGCACAAAAGCCACAATAAATACAACGTCCTAAATTAATACTATAATTTTCAACCTTTTTACGACCATCTTCGCTTAAACTTGTTTCCATTCTTATGCAATTACTAATACAAATTTTTTCGCACAAGCCACAACCAATACAACATTCATTTTCACTTTCAATAAAACGCATCAAACGATGTACCGCACGGTAGCGATTATCTAAAGCAACTTTTTCCATAGGATATTTAATCGTTGCACTATTGTTCTTTTTAAACATTTCTCTTAATACGACAAATAAACCTACAAAAAGTTCTGTATTCAAAGAACGCTTGATTACTTGTATGAATTTTTCATAAGCATTTTGAGGATTTTTACGCTCAAAATCTACTTTAAAATAACCTTTTTTCATTGTTTTTCCTATATCACAAGTACTAAAGCACTAATTAATAAATTTAAAACCGCTAAAGGAATTAAAATCAAATAACACATTCTCATTACTTGATCAGGACGCAGTTGCGGAAAAGCCCCTCTAGCCCAAAAATACCAAAAGAACACAAAAGAAACTTTCAAAAGCATCATAATAGCCCCTGGTATAATCCAAAAATCATTAAATCCACCCAAAAATAAAAGCGATATCATAATCGCTCCAGTGATCATGGCTGTATATTCTCCGATAAAAAACATACCCCATCTAAGCCCACTATATTCAGTGCCATAACCTGAAACAAGTTCAGTTTCGTTTTCGCTTAAACAAAGTGGAGTTCTATTAGTTTCTATAAAAATGGCTATTACAAATAAAATAAAAGCTAAAGGCTGTTTAAAAATAAGCCAAGAAAGTATGCCTTCACTTTGATAATTATTAATATCTACTAAAGATAAAGAACCAACAAGCATTACAACACATACCAAAGAAAGTCCTGCAACACTCTCATAAGAGATAATAGAAACAAGTCCTCTTGCCCCACCTAACAATGACCATTTATTATTACTAGCCAAGCCTCCTAAAAAAATCGCATAAAAACCAACCCCGCCCATACCTATGACAAATAATAAGGCCACATTAATATCAGCGATAATAGGACGAATCACTCTACCAAATAAAGTAAATTCAGGAAAAATAGGTATAGCTGCAATTGCCACAAAAGCACAAATTGCTGCAATCAATGGAGCGATTAAAAACACCACTTTTTGAGCATAAGTTGGCACTATATCTTCTTTAGTAAAAAGCTTAATCATATCAGCAACTACTTGAAGCAATCCAAAAGGACCTACCATATCAGGCCCTAAACGACGATGAAATAAAGCCAAAGCCTTTCTTTCAAGATAAGTTGCCAAGCCTGCTAAAGTAGCAAAAATAGCTATAACAAGTATGCATTTGATAATTGTTTCTATAATAAAAAAAGTAATATCGCTCATATTTTAGCTCCTGCTTTTTCAAGCCAAACTTTTGCATATCGAGTATTATCAAATAAAGATTTATAATCAATCTTACTATCATAATCCCCCAAATACGCGCCATTTTCTAAAGATTCATCGCATTTTACACTTATAGCAATTTGAGTTTTTTCATTTTTTAAAATAACACTATCATCTTGGTTTAAATCAAATTTTTGCATTAAATCAGACGATAAAAATAAAGCTCCAACCTCATTAAAAGCCCTATTACTAAGCTTTGAAAACTGATGAATGCTATTTGCATGATATAAAGTCAAATTTCCTTCATTTTGCTCTTTAATTTCTTGAACGCTTAATGTTTTTTCAAACTCAAAATGGGAAAAATCAAGCTCATAACCTCTATGATTTACCCCACCATTATCATAATGATTTTCTAACTCGTCAAAATCAATTGCCTTAAAGCCTTTATTTTGTGGTAAAAATTTAGTATAGTTGATCGTAAATTCCTCATCAAAATCTAAAGCATTTGCTAAATCATTTAAAAAATAACCTTTAAATTCTAAAGCTGCATTTGTAGGAACTAATCTTTTGTCATAATTTACAAAGCTACCTTCTTGTTGATTTAAACTAGAACTTGCAAGATCAAAATGCCCATCATAAGAAAAAGTAAAATCGCCTTTTTCGTTATAACCTAGTGTTTTTCCCGCTTGAAAATCTTGACTTAAATCACAAATCAAACTCACGCCTAAAGTATTGGTGCAAGTTGGATTTAAAAAGACTTTAAAATCAGTATATTTTTGCACCAAAGCACAAAGTTTTGCTAGCTTTACACTTTGCTCATCATAGTAAAAATCACTTCCTATAATAAGTGTAAATTTTTGCTTTTTTGCGAGCAAAGTTTCTAAAATATCCTCATCTATACCAAGATTTTTCGCATAATTTGATCTTTGCACCTCTATGATTTTTTTAATTTTTTTAGGCACAAGTTTTTTAACTTCTTCTATAATAGTTGCACCATTTTCATTTTGCTTTTCTATCTTTTCAATAACTTCTTCATTAATAGTTTCTTCTATTTCTTTAGTGCCTTGATAATACGCATTTTCTAATGTATTTTTAAAATCTTGTGGAAGCTCTTTGGCAAATTTTTGCAAGATAAATAATAAAATACTTTCATTATCTTTAATATCATGATTAATCTGCAAGAAATTTTTAGAATATTTATCCACACCTTTATCTTTTATAGGGTGAAAATATAGCCCTGCACCTTTATTCATCACTAAAGCGTTATTAACTTTATATCCTAGCGTTGGCGCATCATAGCGTAAAAATGAACCTACGATGATTAAAAAATCACTTTGAGTGATATCGTCTGTATTTGCATTATACATTGCATTTGCATTTTGATAAAAACAAGCTAGGAAATCTTGGAATTTTTTAGCTTCATGGTTTATAAGATTAAGATTAAATTTTTTACTTAAATTTTGCAAGATTAAAGCTTCTTCGTTAGTAATAAAACTATTAAATAAAATATTTTTTATTTCATCATTTTTTATCATATTTACTAATTTTTGAAAGGTTTTTTCATCTTTATCTTGAACTTCATTTTGGGTATTAAAACCATATCTTGCAGCTTTATTTAGCGTAGCAAAAGCAAAGTCATTGCTCACTCTATAAATTTTTTCTTTTTGATTATTAATACTAGTTTGTTTAATATCATAATACATCAACTCACAATCACTAGAATGGGGATTACTAGCTGGAATTTTCTTTAATTCCCAAGCATTAGATGTATATTGAAAAGCCGAACCCACCAAGGCTCCTGTTGGGCATACACTTGTACATTCTCCACAAAAAGAACAATCAAGCATATTACCGCTACTTGGCGCAATTAAACTCTTTTGAAATTTAGTCCAAATCGCTAGCGCATCTTTACTCATACTTTCTTTAAAACTTGCATCAGGTGCATTTGCTCCTCTTGGAGTAGTTTTTAAAGCACTTTCACCTATTTTATCTTTACAAACTGTGATACATCTTTCGCACACTATACATAAAGCTGGATCATAATTAATCTCGCCCCATTTTTTATGCTCTTTATGGGTATCTTTAATCCAATAATTTTGCACATTTACTCTTGCCTTGTGTGTAAAGTTTTGAAGCTCACATTCGCCAGATTTATCACATACCCCACATTGTAAAGGGTGGTTGATACAATATGCTTGCATGATAGCATTGCGCTCATCCCATAAATTTGGCAAATCACTCTCTACTACCATACCTTCTTTAACTTTAGTATTACAAGAATAAACCTTTTTACCATCAGCTTCTACCATACACATACGACATGCAAGTGTTGGAGAACAACCATTTAAATAACAAATTGCAGGAATGAAAATATCATTTTTTCTTGCGACATTTAAGATATACTCACCCTCATTTGCCTCACATTCTATACCATTAATGATAACTTTCATTTTATAACCTTAACTTGAGCTTTTGAAAAAGCAAAATCAGCGCTTTCATAATCAAATAAAGCTACCGTGCCTTTTAAATCATGATTGATTTTTACTATAGTTGTAAATTCTTGAGTGTTTATTTTTAAATTAATTTTATCCTCATCTTTAACCTTGGCAATTAAAGCAAAAGAAGAAGAGCAATGCAAATTTTTATCCCCTAAAGGTGCTTGCATGATGATAGTTCCATCAAAATTATCAAGTTCTAAAAGCTCACTAAAAGAATTTTGTATTGACAAATTTTCTTCATTTTCATTAGAGCAAATTAGCAAAAGATTAAATTTATGACAAAGTTTTTCTAAAAAATACTTAATATTTTCAAAGTCTTTATGTTGGTATAAATTTTCATCAAAAATAATACATTTTGCTTCTTTTAAAAACTCTAAAATCTCTAAAGCCTCTTCTTCGCCAAAGCAAGATTCAGCACTTAAATAACCCTCATCAAGCTCGTTAAATTCAACCTCTAAACCCATCTTACAAAGCAAAGCAAGCACGAAAGGCACACTTGCAATCTCGCATTTATAAAAGCTTGCTTTTAAATTTTTATCTTCTAAACAGGAAATATTATAATTTTTACTTTTGTTAAGCTTAGCGCAAAGCGAAGGATTTTTTAAAGAAAGCAAATCCACAAAGCACAAAGCATTTAAGCCTTCTTGATATTTTGCTAATTTCATTGTCCTACCTTTTTAAAAACTATAGTCCAATCTACTTGATTAAATTTTAAAGAATTTAAAAGTTCACAATTTTGCTCTTTTATGAAAGCAAAACTTTTTTCTACATTAGAAAAATCTCCTATTTCAAACAAAACCACTAAAACTTCACCCATATAGGCTTTTTGAATGATTTGTTCTAAATCCTTAAATAAATCTTGACTTTTTCTTAAATCCACGCGTCTCATCGGTCTATCTCACCTAAAACTATATTAATACTTCCTAAAATCGCCACCGCATCAGCCAAATATGATCCAACAAGCATTTCTTCTAAAAACGCACAATGAAAAAAGCTTGGGGTTCTAGCTCTTAATCTATATGGCCTACCGCTACCATCTGAGTGGATAAAAAATCCAAGTTCGCCTTTTGGACTTTCAGTTGGCACATACGCCTCTCCTTTTGGTGGTTTTAAACCTTGGCTTACTAGGACAAAGTGTTGCATAAGCGAATAATTTTGCGTCATGATTTGCTCTTTTGAAGCGCTTACATACTCAGGATGATTGCATAAAATTTCAGGCGGAGTGTCTTGATAAAGCTTAGCACATTGAACTAAAATTTTTAAACTTTCTCTAAATTCTTGCATATAAACCTTATATCTTGCATAAGAATCACCCATTTTAGCCACAGGCACGCCAAAATCTACCTCATCATAAAGCAAATAAGGCTCTTCTTTTCTAACATCATAAGCAATCCCGCTTCCTCTTAGCATAACCCCGCTACAACCCCAACTTAGCGCTTGTTCTTTGCTTACCACTCCTACATTTTCAGTTCTTGCACGCCAAATTCTATTATCATCAAGCAAAGCTTCATAATCTTTTATATCATTTGGAAATTTATTGCAAAATGCTAAAAGTTCATCTAAAAAACCTTCAGGTAAATCAAGCATTACCCCGCCTATTCTCATAGATGAATGTGTAAGTCTTGCCCCGCAATATTTTTCTATTAGATCAAGCACATATTCACGCTCTCTAAAGCAGTATAAAAATACTGTCATCGCACCAATATCAAGAGCATGTGTAGCAAGCCATAACAAATGTGAAGCGATGCGGTTTAACTCAAGCAAAATCATCCTTATCACACTTGCTCTGCGTGGAATTTCTAAGCCACAAAGTTTTTCCACAGCAGCTACATAAGCATAATTATTTGCACTAGCTGCGATATAATCCATTCTATCAGTAGTCGGGATAAATTCTTGATAGATCATATTTTCAGCCATTTTTTCCATACCACGATGCATATAGCCTATACAAGGAGCAGCCTTGGTGATTTCTTCTCCATCAAGTTCTAAAATAAGGCGTAAATTTCCATGAGCACTTGGATGCTGGGGACCAAGATTTACTATCATAGTACCATCTTCACGCTCAAAGCTTATATTTTCATAATAAGGTTTTAATTTAGTAGAAATTTGCATTTTATCTTCTCTTATCTAAAATTTTTACTTGCGTTCTTTTGGCTTTTTTCACAAAAGGCACACCACCTTCTTCTTGATATTCTTGTAGATATTTATCTTCTCTTGGAACTTCGCCTTTACCAACCTCATGATAAATTCTGCTAAAGTTTAGCGTGTCTTTTTCATCTACAAAACCTGGATCTCTATTTTCCTCTCCTACAACCTCGCGGTATTCTTTTCCAAAAATTTTATCTATCTCATACCATTTAGCAAATTCATCACCATGCAAAGGATAACTTTTTAAAAAAGGATGTCCATACCAATCATCAGGCATTAAAAGTCTTTTTAAATTCGGATGGTTGATAATGAAAATTCCAAACATATCATATATTTCTCTCTCACACCAATTAGCACCCTTAAAAACACTCATAACACTTTGAAGTCTTTCTTTTAAACCAACGAAAGTCTTTACTCTCACTCTTAAATTTTTCTCCATATTTAAAAGCTGATAATATACTCCAAAACCTTGTTTTTGAGCGACAAAATCAATCGCACTTGCGTCAGTAAAACAACTATAACCTAAATTTTTAAGCTTGCTAAGAATAGCAACATTATCATCTTTATTTATTTCAATTACCCAAAAATCAAGCTCTATAAAAGAATTTTTTAATTCAAATTCTTGGCTTAAAATTTGATGATCACTCTCAAAAGCACTACTCTCTGTGCTTAGTTTTTTAGTTGCAGGTGCATGGTAAAATCTATCTTCATAATAATTTTTTAGCTGAGCATTTTTCTTATCGCTATATTTTCTCATCATATAAGCCTTTTTGGAGCTATTTTTCTGCTTGCTTTTTCTTTACGAATTCTTTTTTGCAAAATCATCAAAGCAAATTGAAAAGTTTCAGGGCGTGGGGCACAACCTGGCACATAAATATCAACAGGAATGATTCTATCTACCCCTTGGACGGTAGAATAGGTATTAAACATACCGCCGGTATTTGCACAAGAACCCATAGAAATAACCCATTTAGGATCAGGCATTTGATCATAAAGTCTTCTTGTAAATTCAGCATGTTTTTTGCTTAAAGTACCCGCTATAATCATTACTTCAGATTGTCTTGGACTTGCTCTAAAAATCGTTCCAAATCTATCAAAATCATATCTTGCACCACCTGCTGCCATCATTTCAATAGCACAACAGGCAAGCCCATAAGATAGCGCCCATAAAGAATTACTCCTACCCCATTGCACTAACTTATCAACCGTAGTTAAAACAACTGGCGCATTGCTCATTTTTTGATACTCTGCCATGCGAATGCTCCTTTTTTATAAGCGTATAAAAAACCTATTGCAAGCAATAAAATAAAAACAAATACTTCCACTAAGGCAAACAAAGATAAGCCGTATTTTGAAAGCTCTGCGGTTAAATCTTTAAAAATCACCGCCCAAGGAAACAAAAACACCACTTCAATATCAAGTAAAATAAAAATCAAAGCAAAAACAAAAAATTGAGAATTGATTTTGTTTGCTTGCTTAGAAGCCATAGGCCCACACTCATAAATCCCAAGTCCGAGTTTTTTTCTATTATGAGAGGCGAGTTTGGATCCTATTTTAGAAGAAATATACACCAAAGTAAAAAATATAACACTTGCAATAACAAGCATTGCAAAGATGCCAAAGTATTGATGCTCTATAGTTGCGTGCGTCATAATAAACCTTTTATTCAAGCATAATTAAAATTTATTTTACTTTAACTTAGCTATATAAAAACTTATTATCAAAAAAATAAATTTTATGATATTTCAAAATGAAACAATTTTTATCTTTATTATAAAAACACTTTTTTATGGCATATATCTTGCAATATTTTTTCTTGATGAGAAATAAATATATAAGTAATATCATGTGTTTTTTGAAAAGTGTGTAAGTAGTTTAAAATTTTATAAGCAGTCACTATATCAAGCGCTGCTGTGATTTCATCTAAAATAAGCAATTTTGGCTTTAAAAGCAAAGCTCTAATCAAACCTAATCTTTGACTTTGACCACCACTTAGCTTAGAGGGTTTTAAATTTAAAATATCTTTTTCAAGCTCAAAAACATCAAAAAGCTTAAAAAGCTCTTCAAAATCGGGCTTAAGTTTAAAATTTTCATACACATCAAGTAAAAGTCTTTTAGTGCTTTTGTAAGGATTTAAAGCTAGCTTTTGATCTTGGAAAACATATTGAATTTTTTGGCGTAATTTTCTTTGAGTATTAAAATCTAAATTTAATATATTTTCATTTTCAAACAAAATTTCTCCAGTATTTGCGCGTTCAAGCATACAAAGAATTTTAGCCAAAGTGCTTTTACCGCTACCACTTTCCCCGCAAAGCAATAAATTCTCATTTTGATTTAAAGAAAAACTCACATCTTTAAAAACAAAAATTTCTTCTTCTTTTAAATACCAGTGTTTTTTAATTTTATAAGATTTACTTAAATTTTTAACTTCTAAAAACATTTTCATTCTCAAAATAATTCAACAATTCTTTAGCAAAAACACCTTTTGGATTGCTTAAAAACTCTTTCATAGGCATTTGATAAAGCAAAGTTTTATCTTCTATGATAGCTACCTCATCGCAAAGTTCTTTAGCTAAATTTATATCATGCGTGATGAAAATGAGATTTTTAAATTGTGCTTTTAACTCTTTTAAAATAGCGATGATTTTTTCTTCATTAGTCTTATCAAGTGAGCTTGTAACCTCATCACACAATAAATACTTAGCCTCGCTTAGTAAAGCTAGAGCTATTTGAACGCGTCTTGCCATACCACCACTTAGCTGATATATAAAAGAATGCCACAAAAGGTCATGATTTTTAAGCCCTAAACACTCAAAATAATAAAATGCCCTTTCTTTAATCTCTTTTGTGCTTAAATTAGTATGAGTTTTTAAAACTATATTAAAATAACTCCCTATATCAACAAGAGGATAAAAACTCCCATAAACATCTTGAAAAAGCAAATTTACCTTAGCTCTTAAGGCATTTAGCTCATTTGCTTTTAAATTTAAAATATCTTTTTGATCTATCTGAAATTTTTGTGCATTAAGCTTATAGTGTTTATCAAAAAGCTTAATCATGCTTTTTAAAAGCAAGCTTTTTCCTGCTCCACTTTTACCCATGATAGCCAAAGCTTTACCATCTTCTAAATTAAGATTTACATCCTTTAGCAAGATTTTATCTTTAAAGTTAAGGTTAAGATTTGCAATTTCTATCATGTTTTAATCTCTTCTTGCAAATCATTACCCAAAGCAAGCAAAGGCAAAATAAGCATAAGTATAAAGGCTACTGGAAAAACTATCATCCACCAAAACCCTAAAAACACGGCCTTACTTGCTTCATTTAGCATATTTCCTAAACTTGGAGTCCAAAGCTCTACACCCAAACCAAAAAAACTCAAAGTAGCTTCACTTGTAATAGCATGAGCAATATTTAAAACAAAAAGCACAAAAAGCAAATTCCAACAAGCAGGCAAAAGCTCACTAAATAAAGCTTTCATCTTGCTAGAGCCTAAAATGATAGCATTTTGATAAAACTCAAGTTTTTGAAATTTATTAAGCTGAGTATCAAGCACCTTTGCTACAAAAGCAAAATGTCCCAAAGCGATGATAAAAATCATACTCCACAAAGATCCTGCCAAAAAGCTTTGAAAAAACATAATCACAAGCAAAGAAGGTAGTGCCAAAAGCATATCAAGCACTCTAGCAAAAAAAGCATAAGCAAAAAATCTTGTTAAAAACACATAAACACAAGCAAAAAGTACACTAAAAAATGCTGCCATTACCCCTACAAACAAAGAAACACGCAAGGCATATAAAATACGCGTAAAAACATCTCTGCCAAGTAAATCTGTGCCAAAAATATGACTTAAATTTGGGGCTATTTTAGCCTTACTTAAATCCACTAAATTAGGATCATAAGAGCTTATTAAAGGTGCAAAAAGTGCTAAAACAAAACTTAGCAAAATCATCATCACGCAAAACTTACGCATTAGCAAACCTTGGATTAATCATCTTACAAATTATTTCTACGATCAAATTTACAAACACCACCACTAAAATGCTAAAAATCACCACAGCTAGCACCACAGGATAATCTTTAAATAATATGCTTTTAATCACCAAATTTCCCACGCCCTCATAAGAAAACACACTTTCTACTATATAAGTTCCCATTAAAAAACTCACAAAAGAAGCACCAAAGTACGCAAGTATAGAACCAAAAGCATCTTTTAACACAAAGTGCAAATAAATTCTTGTTTTGCTAAGCCCTCTTGCAAAAGCACTTTCTATAAAGCTTTGATTTAAACTATCAATCAAACTTGTCCTTATAAAACGCACAAAAACAGCTAAATGCGAAAGCACCAAAGCACATACTGGTAAAAACAAATGCCACAAACGATTAAACACATCATCTTCAAAGCCAATATCTGCAATAGCCGAACTTGGAAAAAGCTTAAAAAATACAGCAAAAACCAAAATAAGCATTAGCGATAAAGAAAAAGCAGGCAATGCAAAAAAACTCATCGTTAAAAAAGTAATAAATTTATCCAAAAAACTATCTTTATAAAGAACACAAAAAAGTGCCAAAACCAAAGATAACACAAAAAGCACCAAAAAAGCTAAACTCCCTAGTATGATGGTATAGGGAAGTTTTTCTTTTAAAATTTCACTAACCTTTTCTCCACTAATTAAAGAGTAGGAAAAGTCGCCTTTCATGGCATTAAAAAGCCAATTTTCATACTGCTCTAACAAGGGCTTGTCTAAATTTAAATTATGCTCGATTTCTTCTTTTATTTTAAGGCTAGTTCCTTGAGGCACACTAGCAAAAACCACACTTCCTTTAGCATGATAAATCATCACAAAACATAAAAAACTTGCAAAAATCATCAAAAAAAACGCCCACAAGAGGCGTTTAAAAATGAGTTTTAACACTAATTTTTGCTCCACTCATAAGCATTCCAAGTAAAACCCACCCCATGATGACCCAAAATATGAGGTTTTATACCTTGGATATTTTTAGCAAAAACTAAAGGATAATCAATATAAGCTATAAATAAAAACGCAGGATCTTCATGCAATGCATCGATAAATTCTTTATAGTGTTTTTTTCTTTCATTTACATCAAGTGAATTTCTAGCCTTTGTTAAAGCCTCATCAACTTTAGCATTTTGATAATGGCCAAAATTCCATCCACTTGAGTTTAAAGCACTATCTTGAGAGCTTGCAAAAACTCTAAAGGTATGAAAATCAGGATCATAAGGACTACCCCAACCCACTAAAAAACTATCAATCTTAGTATAATCAAAACTTCCACTTGGCTTAGCTACCGCTTTTGCTTTTATGCCAAGCTTTAAAAACTCACTTTGTAAGATATTTACCAAAGCCACTCTTAGCGGATCTTCACTCATAGCATACATTTCAAAGCTAAATTCTTTGCCATTTTTTTCTAAAATACCATTTTTGTTTTTCACAAAGCCCGCTTTTGCTAAAAGCTCATTTGCTTTTTTTACATCATAAGCATAGCTTGCAAATTCTTTAGGATTTGCCCATGATTTTTCTAAAGGATGATTTGCTACTTTTCCAAAAGAATGCAAAAGTGAATTTATAATAGCTTGTTTATCGATAGCATAATTTAGCGCTAAACGCACATTTTGATCTTTTAAAAACTCATGATTAAGATTAAACATCAAAGCACGGTAATCAGCCGAAGGTTCTATAAGCATTTTAAAGTTTTTATCATTTGCAAAATTTGAAGCTAGAGCAAAATCAACCAAAGCCACATCAATAGAACCATTTTTAAGCTCAATTGCGCTAATACTTGGATCTTTAATGTGTTTTAGTATGAGTTTTGGTGTTTTTACCTTAGCTAAATGATAATTTTCATTTGCCTCTAAGATCATGTATTGACCTTGTTTCCATTGCTTTAGCTTATATGATCCTGTTCCTATAGGCATTTGATTAAATTTAGTGGTATTTAAATTTTCTTTTTCAAGCAAATGTTTTGGTAAAATCCCTACACTCAAAGCGTCTAAAAATGCAGGAAAAGGCTTTGAAAGTGTGATAGACAAATGATAATCATCGATGATTTTTACTTCTTTAACTGCATCAAAATTTACTTTTGAAGGCGAATTTAATTTCTCATCTTTTAAAGCATTTATACTAAATTCCACATCTTTAGCACTAAATTTAGCCCCATCATGCCACAAAACATCATCTCTTAAAGTAAATTCATAAGCAAGTCCATCTTTACTAACTTTCCAAGAACTAGCAAGATCAGGCGCTAATTTCATATTCTCATCAAAGCGTGTAAGCCCTGAAAACACAAGAGCAATTGCCACATCATGATCTTCACTAAAAAGCGGATTTATACGCTCTGGTTCATTCTCCACTGCGATGATGATCGTATCTTTTGGCGTGGTAGCAAAAAGATTTAAAGCACAAAAAAGCATGATAAAAAATCTCAACATAAAAAGCCTTTCTTATAAAATAAAGTGAAATTATAACGCTTTTTAATCATAAGCTTTGGTAAAAATTTCATTTTTATCATCAAATAAAAGTTGCAAATACCTCTCATACTGCTTTAGTATATCTACGATGATTTCTTGTTCGTTTAAATACTCTATATTATAACCATTACGCGAATCAGCAAAGAAAGTTTGTGGCTCAAAGATAAATTCTTTAGAATAAGTTGGCATAAATTTATCATCGATTATGCTTTGGCTTGCTTGTTTTTTTACTACTTGCACTCCATAGATAAAATCTTTTGCAAATTCTTTTTTTATAATCAAACTTATGCTTGATTTTTCTTGAACAATTTGTGTTTTTAAGCCGTAATTTTTTAAACTTTGGCTGAGTGATTCCATAGCATTTTTAACTTTAGTATTTAAGAAATTTTGTATGTCTTGTTCTTTGCTTTGTTTTAAAATTCTAGCTAGTCTTTCTTGCCAAAATTCCCCTGAAAAATACACACTACTTTGACTAAGCTTAGTTAAAGAGTAATTCACATCTACAATTAAGCCTTTAAGCAGTGAAAAACACATCAAACAAAGCAAAAAGGCAAAAGGCAAAGCCACTATCATAGTAATACTTAAAATCGCCCCCAAACCACCTGAATACAGCAAAGAAGTAGCTAAAAGTGCAAGCACAAAACCCCAAAGGATATTTTGCCATTTGTATGGCTCATGAGCCCCACCACTACTTAAAGAATTTAACACAAATATCCCACTATCTGCTGAAGTGATAAAAAACAAAGCTAAAACCAAAAGTGCAAGCAAAGAGCTAAAATAAGAAAAAGAAAAATTTTGTAAAAAATAAAAAAGCAAGCTTTCAGGTGCTGAAGTAAAAGGGCTTAAGATATCATTGAAATTTAAAGCACTATTGCCAAAAATGCTAAACCAAAGTATATTAAAACTAGTAGGCACTACAAGCACACCAAAGATAAATTCCCTTATCGTTCTACCGCGAGAAATTTTAGCGATGAAAAAGCCCACAAAAGGCGCCCAACTAAGCCACCAAGCCCAATAATAAATAGTCCAGTTATTAAACCACTCTATATGCTCTTTTTCATAAGAATAAGTCTTAAAACTCAAAGAAATTAAATTTTGCAAATAATTGCCAATATTAGAGCTAAATTGTGAAAGAATTTGGATGGTGTTGGTTGAAAAAAGCACAAAAAGCATTAAACACACTGCAAAAACCAAATTTGCCTCACTTAAAATTTTTAAGCCCTTTGTTAAGCCACTAATCGATGAAAGCGTAGCTAAAGAAATGATGATGATTATAATCACGCTTTGTTCTAAAAAGCTTTGCTCGTTTAAAATGCCTAAATTTAAAAAGCCAGCATTAAGCTGAGAAGCACTATAACCAAGTGTGGTACTAATGCCAAAAACCGTGACAATTAAAGCTAGCATATCAACTAAATTTCCCCAAAAACCATAAATTTTATCTTTAAGCAAAGGGTAAAAAGCGCTACGCAAACTAAGAGGCATTTTATATCTAAAACCAAAATACGCCATAGCCAAAGCACACACCCCATAAATAGCCCATGGGTGAATTCCCCAGTGAAAGATAGTATGTAGCATAGCTTCTTCATCGCTTGTTTGCAAGGCTTTTTTATGTATGAGAGGTTCAGCCACACCAAAATACATAAGCCCCACACCCATGCCCGTAGCAAAAAGCATAGCAAGCCAAGAAGTGAATTTAAAATGAGGTTTTTCATCATCATCACCGAGCTTGATATCGCCAAATTTTGAAAGTGCAAGTGCGAGCATAAAACACACAAAAAAACTCACGCTTAGTATATAAAACCATGAAAAATTTGCAAAAATCCCACTTTTGATATGATTGATAAAATCATTTGTAAGCTTAGGTAAGAAAATACAACTAAGACTTAAGATGATTATAATGCTAATGCTTGGGATAAAAACTGATTTTTTAAAACTTGTCTTTAGCATGGTACTCCTTTTTTTAGATGATTTTCATTATACCATAAGCTAAAAACGAGCAAAAAACCTATTTACAATAACTATTATAATGCTTTATGAGAAAATCTTTCAGAGACTTAAGTGCTATGTGATTAAAATCAAAAATTTCAGCATAAGAATTTTTTCTTGCTTTTTTAGCTTTTTCATCATTTGATGGAGAAAAACCTAATGCTTCAAAATAAGCAAATCTAGCTGATTTTTTATGGATATTTTTACTATATTGTGGATTAAGCTTTTCTATGCATTTTTTATAATTTTCAAAGCACTGACAAATTTGTGCTTCTTTGGCTATGGCAAATAAAAGGGTTTCTAGTTCTCCATTTTCAAAATTATTTGGAAAAAGAAAGATATTTTCATCTTGTAATAAATCTTTACTTTCTTTTTTAATCCTTTCTAATGTTGAGTTAAAATTTTTATCTGTATCAAAAATAAGTAAAATTTTTTCATTATTATCTTTTGCTTCTTCCATTTTAGATATAGCATCTTCATCAAGATGATTTTTTCCACATGGTATTATATTTGCATTTGGAAGTTTTAAAAAATTTAAATATTGTTCTAAAAATTCTTTATCATGCTTTCCTTCTACAAAAATATTAATTTTCATTATTTTCTCCTCTAGGATCTATCCTATCAAGAGTGAAATAAGCTTCGCCATTTTGAGAATACGAATAAGTCTTAATGCCTTTTTCTGTTAAAGCTACTTTAAATATTTTACTCTCATCATTTAAAATTTTTCTTGCTATATCTAAAAATTCAAGACTATGAGTAGTAAAAAAGAATTGAAAATCTAATTTTTTTGATAATTTTAAAATACTTTTTAAAAGTTTTTGCGTGCTAGAAAAATGCAAACCATTTTCAATCTCATCTATACAAACGCAAAAACGCGTATGCCATTGATTTGCTGCTAGCATTAAAGCAAGTATGCAAGTGTATTTTTTAAACCCTTCACCTAAAAAATTAATATCAATCAACTTTTCTATGTTTTTAAGATTAACCAAAACACTATTTGCTTGTGTTTCTATATCGATAATTCTCTCATCAAAAAGTCTTAAATACCCCAAAAGCTCATCTCTTTTTTTCTCTTTTCTTACAATATCAATAAAATACTTCAAACCCCACTGCTCTATATCACTTGGAAGGTATAAAGCTAAAAGTGGAAGTTGCTCGTCGCTTTTGGTGGAATCTTGTATATCGCCATTAAATTGAATACTAAAATGAGAGTTAAATTCTTTTTTTTCGTGTATTCTTGTGAAATTTAAACCATTGATATTTTGCTCTAGCATAGAACTTTGTTTAAATTTTTCTTGAGAAATGCTTTCACTTTCAGTTTTTGGTTGAATTTGAACTTGGATGTTTTTTTCATCATAGTTTGAGTGTATTTTAACTGGTGTTAAAAAATCAAAATTATAAAAAATACTAGAAAGATTAGCAGGTATTACCATAGTGCGACGAAAATTTTGAATTCTTATCAAAGAATTTGCTTCTTCTTGACTATAACACATAAAAATAGCTTCTAAGATACTCGTTTTACCACAACTATTTTCTCCGACAAAAATATTAAAACGCTTAAAATCTTTGATTTCTAAATCTTTCAAACCTCTAAAATTTGTAATTTTTATAGTTTTAATCATTTAAATTCCTAAGAAAAATTGATTTAATGCTAGATTTATTCTTTGATTTTAATTATATATCTTTTAAGCTAAATTTTTACAATAACACAAAATAAAAAAAGCCAAGCTTTAGCTTGGCACTATGGAATTTTTACGTGCGGTTTTTTGGAGTGAGAATATCACTAAAGCTACAAGTATAAAATACACCACAGATAAGCTAAGCAGTAAAGGGTAAGTAGCATTACTGTCTTTTTCTAAAAAGCTTCCAAACACAGGAAGCATTAAACTAGGTTTTACAAGTAATGCAAAAATGCAAACTATATAAGAAATACCAATGATGATTTTTCTTATAATTTCTTGCTTATCATCAAATAAAATAAATTTCAAAGCAAAAAATACAAAAAGACTTATAATAGCAATATGTGTATACAAAGCTACCAAATCTAAAAAATTAAAAATCACATAAAAAAAGCTACCAAAAATATATAAATTAGTAAAAATATTGAAAGAAAGTATCGGTAAAACTATAAATAACAAAATCAATATATAAGCAAAATTGTTTTTTATAAATTCATCTAGCTTGCCACTTTCTTTGTTTATATTTAAATCAAAGATATTATAAGTCGTTTTATTGTGTTCTTTAAAGATATAACTTTCGTTAGTATCTACTTGAACGATGTGATATTTTGCTTGATTTTCTATGCTAGGTTGTTTAAATTTATCAAGTACAAAAGAAAAAACACTAAAAAGCATGATGATGATAAGTAGATTATGAAACACTTTTAGCAAGTCTGTATGATGATCACAAAGTTTACGATAAAAAACAAGTTGCCATTTGTCTATCCATTCTTTAGAAAATATCTTGGACTTTTTCTCTTCTAGTTCTATCTCTTTACAATAAAGCTCGTATTTATGAAACTTTGAAGCTTCTAAAAGATTATTATCTTTTATCAAGACACTTTTAAAATTCCTGAAAAAATCTCTAAAATCATTTGCTGTCTCATCAGTTGATTTATTTATATTTTTTATGGCAGTATTTAAATTTTCAAAGTCAAAATTAGCTTTTATATTTACTAAGTTAACACTCTCTTTAAAAACCACTTGAGAAAAATTTGGAGTTTTATCAAAAGTTGCTCCGTAAAAACTAGCTCTTTTTTCAAATTTACACTCGTGAAAATCAGCATAATCTTTAAAATAAGAGTTATTAAATAAAGTATTTCCGTTAAAAGCACCTGAAAAATAAACTTTATTGTGAAAATTACAATTTTCCATAATTAAAAGTTTAAAAGTTTTTTGAAATCTAAAATAAACCTCTTTGTAGAAATTGCAATTTTTAAAACTTAAATTTTCACATTCTAAATAATTCAAAAAAGTATTTTTTATTTCACACTTAAAATCACACTGAATAAAATACAAAGGAAACTGTGAAAATAATCGTATATCTGCTTTTTTTATAACTAATCTTTCATCTAATTGTTTTTTTATAAGATTTTCTATATTTTCATCATAGGGGAAGGATTTTTGAGGCGAGATTATTATAATATCTGTTCCGACAAAAATATAATCTTCATCGATTTCAAGTTCTTTTGATAGTATTTTTTTGGATGTTATTTCATATGATATTTTTTTTGCTTTTTCTTTTAATGTGTCTTTATTGATATCTTTTTTCATTCCATATCGTTGATAGCCTTCAAATGCATTCACAACTCTATCGTAAATATCTTTTTTTAATATTTCTTTGTTTACTTGAGTGTCTAAAAATATTTCTAATGGTATTTCTTTTTCAATTTGTTGTAATAAAAAATCTTGCATATTTTTTTCTAAAACTATTTTACACATCACTTACCTTCAATGATTTTTATTTCTTCTTCGTTTAGGTTGTAAAGTTTATAAACGATAGAGTTTATTTTATCTTCTTGGGTTTTGGTGTTTGATTTTTTGTCTTGCTCTTTTAAATTTAAAATCTCATCGACTAAGCTTATAAGCTCGTTTGCTAGTTTTTCATTTTTAGAATTTATCTTTGGCAATGGTAAATTTTCTAAGGCATGTTTATTGTATTGATAACCTTTTATTCCTAGTTTACAACCTTGAGAAAAATTTTTATAATAATATGTAATTAAATTTGATGATAATAGTCCTAATAAATATTTCAAATTTTCACAGACTATAAAAAAAGCTGTTTTTTCTAAGAAAATTCCTTTATTATCATAGACAAAATATGCCCCTTGAGTTGTTTCAGGATACACTATCTTTTCTTTTTCAAATTCCTCTAAATAAGCACAATTTCTAAGGTTATAAGGTGTTTTTCCTTTGTCAGTTCTTTTTTCTAAAGTTTTATAATACGGCTTTAAATGCTGTTTTAAACTAGGATACTCATCTATATTTATCGCTTCTACCTTTTCTCCGCTTTTGCTTTTATAGCCATTGTGAGTGTTGATCACCCAAAGTCCCGCCCACTCATAACTATATCTTTTTATATCTCTACCGCGTAGCATTTTGCGTATGAGTTTGGCGGTGCGTTCTTTTTCGGTTTCATCTTTGCATTTAGCTAGAATTTCATCTCTTTTTTCAGTAGTGATGATAAAGGCTTCATTATAGCCCGTTTTTATGCCATAGTTTATATTAAGCCCATGCCAGTCTTTAAGTGGAGTGCCGTGCTTTTCTATCTTTGCTTTTAGTGCATTTATGCTTTCATCGTTAAAAGTAAAGCTTTCTTTGCTTAAAGAATTTTGTGCGATTTTGTTAAAATTTAAAATGCTTTCTATGTTAAAGTCGTTTTCTTTTAAAAGCTCGGTGTTTGGGGCTAGGTATTTGAAGCTATTATCTTTAGTTTTTGCTTTTTCAAAGCTTAGTATGGAAGTATCTACCGTAGCACTATCAAAGACTTTTATACCATTTAGATCGATGTATTCTAAAAGTGTGGTATTTTTGAGTAAAAACTCTCTTAAAGCTTCTCCATAACCTGCTCTTGTGTATTTGTTTGAAGTGATGAAAGACAAAACACCATTTTGCTTTAGCACATTAAACCCAAGTTCATAAAAGTAAGTATAAATGTCGCTTGTGCCTTTATACACTTTATAGTTTTTGGCTAAATTTGGCTTTAACTCTTTGATGTCTTCTTGTCTGATGTAAGGTGGATTACCGATGATGAGATCAAACCCTTGAAAATTCCCGCCCTCATCAAGCACTTCGCTAAATTCAAAACGCCATTCAAAAGGATTTGCACTTTCTAAGTCAAATATACTCTCATAAAGCTTTTTAAGCTTTTTAAATTCTTTCTTAGCAGCACTTTCATCAAAGTCAAATTCAAACATATTTTTAGAGAAAAATGCTCTAAAATTTTCATCTTTTTCATCTTGTGCTAAAAAATCGCCGTATTTTTTAGAGTATTCATTAGCGCCGTTGGTAAGTTGCTTGATCTCTTTGGCAAATTTGTCTTTTAAGCAGAAATTTTTAAAAGACTCTTTGAGGTTTTTGATCTCTTTTGCGATGAGAGTTTTGTCGGTGTAAAAGCCTTCTTTGTAGTCTTTGACTATACGTTTGTATTTATCCATGCGTTCTTTGATGTTTGGGTAGTGAGAAAGGCTTTTGTGAATTTCAAAATAACTTATAAGCGAATTTCCGCATTTTATGTTGATATCGATGTTTGGTAGGGTTTTAAGATCATGATAGTTTGTATCATCAAAGCTTTCATAAAAGCTGTGTTTTAAAAGCTCTATCCAAAGCCTTAGTTTAGTGATCTCACATGAGTTTGGGTTGATATCTACTCCAAAAAGGTTGTTTTCTATGATGTCTTTTTTACGCTCGAAAAGTTCTTTTTGGCAAAGATGGGTTTTGTCTTTGTCAAAATCAGGGCGTTTATACTCTAAAAACTGGCCTTTGTGATTTTGCACTAAAATTTCATCATTTTGCACGCTTAGGTAAAAGTCCTCTTCAAACAAACCAAGCTCATAATGCACCATAAGCATGGCATTTAAAGCTGAAACTAAAAAATGCCCACTTCCCACTGCAGGATCGCAAATGCGTATGGAATTTAGCAAGGCTAGTTTTTGCTCTTGAGGGATTTTTTCTTGACGCAACTGGGTTCTTAGATCGTTTAGCTTGGTGGCATTTAGCTTAAAAGTATGGTTAAACTTATCTAGCACGACTTTTTCTATACTTGCTTTACACATATATGAAGTGATAAAGCTTGGGGTATAAAAACTACCTTCTTTGTAGCCATTTAGCTTTTCAAAGACATTTCCCAAAACGCTTGAGTTGATGAGTTCTTTTTGCTTGATGAGTTCTTCGCTTTGCTCATCTGCTCCAAAGTCAAAGCTGTCTAAAAACTCAAACAAATACTCTAGCAAACCTACTTTGCCTTTTTTGCTTTTGCCTTTGTCATCTTTTAACTGCGTGTGCGGGTGATACTCTAGCAAAGCGTCATTTTCTAAAGTAGCGATTTCTAGTGTGGTTTTTTCGATGGCTTGTTTTTCAAAAAGCGATGAATTTAAATAAGGCAAATAGCTAAATTTACTCTGCACTCTTGTGTGCTTTTCTTTGGCTAAGATATCAAAGAAAAGATGTGAAAGGGTAGTAAAATTTGGAATTTTTTCATAGTTTAGAAATTTAAGGGTTTTATCATCGTTAAATCTAACCAAATTTGACTCAATAAGCTTTAAAAATAAAATGCGGTTTAACCAAAGTATGATGAATTTTAACACCTCTTCAAAATCATGCTTTGGAAGCTTGCTCGCTATAAGATGATAAAGTGTGCCTTGGGTTTGTTTGCTTTGCTCACTTTGTGTAATGATGAATTTAGAAAGCTGTTTGCTCTCGCTTAAACCTAAGATGTATAAAAGCTCTTTGTAAAATGCGTTGCTTAGTGAGTTTGCGTCATTTGGGCTAAATTCATTTAGCAAAAAATCTTTGTGGAAGGTTTTGAAAATGCTTGCTAGGTTTTTGAAATTTGACTTTTGCTTGTCTTTTAAAAAGGCTAAATCGATGAAAAAGCCTTTTAAGCTTTCTTTAGAATTTTCTATGAGTCTGCTTGCTTCTTTGTAAAATTCATCGGTATTGCCTTTAAAAAGTGAATTTGGGCTTTGAAATTCTTCAAAAAGCTTTTTAAAGCTTGTGTTTTTATAAAAAAGCTCTTCAAACTCAATAGCTTTGAAAATGTAGAATTTATAAAAGTCTGTGATGATGATAAATTTCAAACTAAAGCTATGTTCTCTATTTCTAAAATAATACAAAATAGCCTCATGCAAGGCTTTGGAATTTGGCTTTGCGTGGGTGATGAATTCTTTTGAGTTGGGCTTTTTAGCTTCGATGAGAACTTCTAAGTCTTTGCTAAGCTCATCTTTAGCGATGGCTAAATCAATCTCGCTTTTGCCTTTTTGTTTGGTTTTGATGTGGGTTTTGAAATTTAACATGGTTAAAAATGGACTAAGTGCATTAGCTACAAGATGGTCTTCATTTTCACTTTGTGAGCTTTCAAGCCTTTCTAGATACTGCGTTAAAGCTTTGCAAAAAGTGTCAAATTCATTTTGCGTAATTTGCTTTTTGCGGTAGTAGGGGTTGAAAAAATCTTTTTCATTTAGCAAAGTAAAGTGCATTTTTAACCTTTATAAAGAATATTTTGTATTTTACTAAAATTTACTTTAAAGGATTGAAAAGAAGTTAATTTAATCATTGTCATCCATACTATTTTCTCATCTCATTATATACTATATCTAGATATAACAATTAACAAAAACTAAAAAATCCACCAACCAAAAAACAATTAATCTTTATCAAGCATATTTATTCTAGCCCAACAATAAAATTCACCTTACAATATACAAATAAAACAAGTCTAATTAATTCTATAATTTTATAAAACCACAACACTATTTAATTCAAATACCAATCTTTCCAATCCAAACAAACAACAATCTAAGTAATAACTAACAATAAAATATCACCCAACCCATCAAATAAACCATTAAAACAATTCAATAACTAAACAACTAAAAAACTAATTTTTCAGATTAATAAAAAACCAAAAACATAAGCAGTAAAAACTAAAAAACCAAATTTATCAAACTCGCTATAAACATTTTAAACTTAAAACGACTAAATCCCCAAATAATATAAATCTAAAAGCTAAATCACTAAAAACACAAACAACTAAAAACAAAAATAAAAACCATGGTAAAAAATAAAACAATAAAGAATAAAAATAAATTAAAAAATAAAAAGGAATACAATTAAATAAAAACCATAAAAAATAAAATAATAAACCTAAAAACCGTAGAATAGATTAAAAAAATCATAAAAAAATTTAAAAATAAAAACAAACTACTACTAAAAAAATTAGTAGCCACTCAAACTAAAACATCTAAAAAATAAAACAATCCAACTAAATAACTAAATTTTATAAAATAATAAAAAATAACAATAAACATCCTACCTAATCAACACAAACTAATTAGAAATTTTCACAAGCTAACCAAGCTAATCCACCACAAGCAGTAAAAACTAAACCACTAAATAATTCATGATCGCACCATAAAAGAAATAAAAGAAATAAAAGAAATAAAAGAAATAAAAGAAATAAAAGAAATAAAAGAAATAAAAGAAATAAAAGAAATAAAAGAAATAAAAGAAATAAAAGAAATAAAAGAAATAAAAGAAATAAAAGAAATAAAAGAAATAAAAGAAATAAATTATAAAACAATAAAAACTATTTCTAAAGAAAAACAAATAATAAACTAGTTAAGGATTCAACTAAGTAATAA
>NZ_JANQCW010000006.1:0-87022 GCF_024723635.1 Campylobacter sp. W0066.1
TGCTTTTTTAAAACACAACTATTACATTTAAAATAGTTATCGTTTTAAACATACAATATCTTTACTAACTTCTAAAACTATCTAAAGCATAGCATTTATATTTTATTTTACAGTATAAACAGGACATAAAATAAAATATTTAGTATAGTATAATGTAGAAGAAAAAATTTAAATGGTAATGATTTTAAAAATGTTTATAGCTTTGAAAAAATAGCTAAAATTATACTAGGGGTTAAATCTTTAAAATAAGATTAATCTACTTTAGCAATTCATATAATAGCAAATATTCTATTTTTGAAATTGTTTCTTGAATATATTAACACTTACTCTTCATTAGTCAGGCAGTATTTTTCTTTATTAGAATTTAAATTCACAATATTCTTTCCTTGAAATTCACACTCTAAAAATTTTAATACATCACCTATTTAGCAAAACAATATCACTTTTTTACACATTTTTACAATAAAATACAAAGTATGTGCAAATGAAAAATATTTCATTAAAGTATGGATATTTAGGAGTTTAGTTGGTAAATTACACGCCTGCTAAATCCACCATTTTATTTAATCTCGTATTTTTATTTTGGTTAAAACTTTTTTTAAATTACATTCTATTTTGATTATTTTTATATGTTTTATATTAAAGCCAAAAAGCACATAATTTCAAATTTCTTATATGTTTAATTAGAGTATTAACAATACTCAAGAGGCTAATGAAAATCATTAAAAGTAAGATTAACAGTTTTTATTTACTCTATAATTAATTTAAATTCTTTGAAAAATTTTATAGGGAATTGGTTGCGAAGGGGAGATTTGAACTCCCGACCTTCGGGTTATGAGCCCGACGAGCTAACCACTGCTCTACTTCGCGGCATCATATGAAGTGGATGGGGTAAAGGGATTCGAACCCCTGAATGACAGGACCAAAACCTGTTGCCTTACCGCTTGGCGATACCCCAATAAATGAAGTAATTTTTAAATTAAAAGTGGTATTATATATTATTTTTTACATAATGTCAAGAAAAATGCTATAATATTTTTAAAAATATTATCAAGGAATAATTTTATGGGATATATAAGCATAGAACAAGCTATAAAAGAACTTCAAGATGGCAAAATGCTAGTTATGGTAGATGCAGAAGATAGGGAAAATGAAGGGGATTTAATTTTCCCTGCGCAATTTAGCTCACAAGAAAAAATAAATTTTACCATTACTCACGCAAGAGGTGTGGTGTGTGTGGCATTGAGTGAGAACTTAGCTAAAAAATTTGAACTACCTTTAATGGTACCTAAAAATACATCAAATCACGAAACAGCTTTCACCATAACCGTTGATGCAAAAAATGCAACAACAGGAGTAAGTGCTTATGAAAGGGATATGACTATACAAATTTTTGCTGATGATAATGCAAAGGCAAGTGATTTTGTGCGTCCTGGTCATATTAATCCTTTGATAGCAAAAAAAGGTGGAGTTTTAGAAAGAACAGGCCATACCGAGGGAACAGTGGATTTATGTCGCTTGGCAGGATTAAAAGAAGCGTGCGTGATATGTGAGATTGTTAAAGATAATGGAGATATGGCTAGAAGAAGCGATTTGCTTGAGTTTTGCAAAAAACACGATATTAATATGATTACTATTTCAGATTTAATCGAGTATCGTTTAAAAAATGAAAGTTTGATTTCTTTAATCAAAGAAGAAGACAGTATTTTAGCAGGTTTTAAAGCTAAAAAAATGACTTTTAAAGATCACAATGAAAATGAACACATAGCTTTTAGCTTTGGCGCTTTGAAAGAATGTGAGAATGTTAAATTTTATCTTAGTGGAAGCGACTTTGAACTTCTAACTTCTAATAAATTTAATGAATTATTAAAACAAATTGAGTTTTTAAGCCAAAAAGGTGGTGTAATTATTTTCATGAAAAATGAAAAACAAGAAAACACACAATTTAAAAATTACGGCATAGGAGCGCAAATTTTAAGGTATTTAAAAATTTCAAAAATCAAACTTCTAAGTCAAAATACCGATAAAGAATTTATAGGCTTAAAAGGTTTTGGGCTTGATATTACGAGCAGTGATTTTAAAGCTTAAATTCTAAAAACTTAAACTTATCGCCAAAGTTAAACATCAAATTTTTACTTTGGCTGGTAAAGTTTTTACAAATTTGGGGGTTAGTATTTTTAGCATGTTCGATAATTTCTTCTAAGCCAAAGTCAATTAAGGCTTGATTTTGGTTTTTATACTCTAACACTTCAAAGCCCTCTTCTTTTAAAACTTGTAAAAAATGATCAAAATTTACATTATATGTAATATCACTTTTAGCAAAAAAATCTTTTAAATTCTCTTCAAAAAGACTATACACTTGGTGATTTTTATACATTCTAATGCTAATTTTTTCTTCTTTTTTTGCATAATCAAAACATGCAAAAGTTAGTTTTTCACAAGTTTGTTTTAGTTTGGATAAAAAAGGTTTATAAGAGATACAAAGCTCGCTATTGGTGATAGCATATTTTTCACATTCTTTTAAAAGATCTTCATGCATAGGCTTAAAAACAATGTTTAAATCATCATCAACATATGCCATTGTTTTATCTTTTATAAGCTCACACGCAAAACAATCAAATAATTCATTAGCATAAAAAAAGGCATTTTTAAAATGACATTCTTCTAAAGAATTATAAATTTTCACGTCCAAATCATATTCATCAAAAAGTTTTTTTTGAACACATCTTAACTTTTCATGCGGCTCTATGACAAAACATTCAATCTGCTCTAAAACATCAGCTCTAAGAGTGTATAAAGCTTGTATGAAATCAAGCATTAAATGCCCTTCATTTACCCCTATTTCTACAACTTCAACCGGTAAAGTTAATTTTTTATCATCTATAAGTTTTAAAAAATGATTAGCTAAGAGCACTCCAAAAAGATTTCCCACACTAACTACAGTATAAAAATCTCCATTTTTGCCAACACTCACAGCTTGGGAGTAATATTTATCAATCCAGTTTTGAAAAAACTCACTAAAAGCTATCATTATAAAGCATTAAATTTAGCTATAAAATCAAGCGGATCAACTTGCACACCATTGACTAAAATTCCAAAATGCAAATGTGGTCCAGTAACCCTACCACTAGCTCCACTCAAACCTACAAGCTCGCCTTTTTTTACCTTTTGCCCTACTTTTACATTAAGTTTTGATAGATGATAATACTGAGAATAAATCCCATATCCATGATCAATCACTACCGAATTTCCTGCATAGTAACGATTTGAAGCAATCCTTACAATACCATCATTGCTCGCATAAATTTTTGTTCCACTTGCTGCTCTAAAATCAGTTCCGCTATGATAACTTTTAAGAGTATCATTAAACAATCTTGCTTTTCCAAAATCACTTGTAATTTTACTTTCTAAAGGGTATGTAAAATTGCCTTCAAATAAAGCTGTATTAGTATAAGTATTGTAAACCTTAATAGCTTCTTGATATTCTTTGCTAATGCGATCAAGTGTTTCTTTAGGTGGATTAACCTTAGAAGCACTAACTTTTAAAAATTCTTTTTTATAGTTTCCTTCGCTAAATTTTATGTTAATTTCTTCTTTGGAATTATCTTTAAATTCAGCTATTAACTTTCTATCTTTAGGATTTTTATAAGGCATAGCTATGCTAACAACGATTTTATTTTTATACTCAAAAAAAGGAAGTTTTTTAGAATTTGAGCTAACCTGCAAAAAATTATTTTTATCAAATTCTAAAAAAACTACTTGACCTTTTACAAGCTCAATCTCTCTAGCTTCTAAAGTAAAAATCAAAAAACATAGAAAAAAAAGAATTCTTCTCATACACTAAGCTCTTTAATATCAGCTATTTTTAAAAACTCACGATAGATTGCACACACCAAAGCTTGGCGATTATTTTTGATATTTTCATCTTTGTCATTAATCATTACTTTATCAAAAAAAGCATCAATTTGTGGTTTTAGCGCAAAAAGGCTTTCTAAAAGCTCTTGGGTATTATTTTCTTTTGTTTTACAACACGCAAGTGCTGCTGCCGCTGGAAAAGGAAAAAAAACTTTACCTTGAGTGTTGTTTTCTTTTGTTTTACACTGCATAAAAGCTTGGTATAAATCTTTTTCCTCTTGAGTCTTAAACAATTTTTCATCAATTTGAGCTTCACTCAATACTGCAATATTTGCTAAACGCTTAAAAGTAGCAAAATTTTGACTAAAATCTGCCTTATTTGCGCTTTGAATCAAAGCTTTCATACAAGAATCAATATAAATAACATCATAAGTTTTAGAGCTAAGCACAGCTTTAACAAAAGAAGCATTTACTTCATAAAAAGTATATAAACGCTCTAAGATAAAATCTAATAAAATTTTCAAATCAAAGCTTTTATATTCACCAGCTATTGCTTCTAAAAATATCTTAAGATCAAAATTTTTATTTAAAGCTAGGATAATTTTTAAAACACCATTTGCTGCTCTTCTTAAAGCATAAGGATCTTTTGTGCCACTTGGGATTTTCCCCATTGAAAAAAGCCCCATAAGTGTATCAAACTTATAAGCTAAAGCTACAATAGAGCTAAATTCATTACTTGGCATAGCTGAATTATCGCCATTTGGAAGGTATTGCTCTTTAATCGCCAAAGCAAGCTCATCGCTCATACCCATAGCCTTAGCATAATAAGATCCCATAATACCTTGAAGATCAGTAAATTCATACACCATTTGAGTACTTAGATCAGCTTTTGAGTATTCTATGGCTTTTAAGATTTCATCTTTTTGGGTATTAGCAAAAACCTCACAAAGCTTAGCAGCGATTTTTTGTTCTCTAATGATTTTATCTTTTAAGGTTCCAAGTCCTTCAAGATAAACCATTTGGCTTATTTTATCATTATTTAAGCCCTGTGCTAAGTCATTTTTCCAAAAAAACATCGCATCACTTAATCTTGCTCTTAAAACCCTTTCATTTCCATTAATGATTTTAGAATAATCCTCGCAAACCGCATTAGAAACCACAATAAAATGATTGCTTAAAGTATTGTTTTTAAATACTGCAAAATAGCGTTGGTTTTCTCTCATGGAAGTGATGATTACTTCACTTGGGATTTCTAAATACTCTTTTTCAAAATGCCCTAATAATGCTTTTGGATACTCTGTAATAGCTACAACTTCAGCTAAAAGCTCATCATCTTCTGCAATAGTAATATCATTTTCTTTTTCAAGTGTTTTTAGCTGTTCAATAATAAGTTTTTTTCTTTGTTCTTGATCTAAAATAATATAATTTTGCTCTAAAGTTTTAAAATATTCATCAATATTTGCAAAAGGTATTAAATCATAACTAACACTTCTATGAACAAAAGTGCTTTTTGTGCTTTTAACACCATAGCTTTCAAACTCAATCAATTCATCATTTAAAATACAACAAAGCGAGCGGATAGCTCTAATAAATTCAAAGCTACCATCACCCCATCTCATAGTTTTACCAAAGCTCAAGCTTTTTAAGAAAGCTTCAATCATTTGATCTAAAACCGCTTTACTTTGTAAGCCTTGCACTTGTTTTTGACAATACAAGACTTCTTTACCTTTAATTTCTTTAAATTCAAGCTCTTCTTCTTTTAAACCACTTTTTTCTAAAAAACTAAGCCCTGCTTGAGTAAGCTTTCCGTCTTTATAAGCTATCGCCTTAGGTGCACCTATAAATTCCACAAAAGAATCATCTTGTTTTTCTTTAAAATTTTCATGGATAAAAACCAATCTTCTAGGAGTATAGAAAAATTTAAATTCAGATTCTAAATGATACTCTTGTAAAATCTTTTCCCATTTTTTAGTAATATTTGGAAGTTCTTTTAATAAAGGAATAGCAGGAAGCTCTTCTGTGCCTATTTCTATTAACAATTTCATTTTACACTCTTTTTTAAAAATTTTTTAGTGTATTTTACCTATTTTTTTTAAAATCTTTCTTTGTTTTTAATTTTTCTTCTCTTTGTTTGGCTTTTTCTTGCATTTGGCGGTTAAAGCCAAACACAAGAAAAACCATAAAAGCTACAAACAAAGCAATAATAATATAATCTATCATTAGTCCCAACACTCTGCGTTTTTAATACCAAGTTTTGAAGCGCTAAATACCGGATCTCTGCCTTGTCTTTTTTGCTCGCTAAAGTCTTTTAATACCTTTTTCACTATACCACCAAGTAATAAAATAGAAATGATATTAATCGTAGCCATAAACGCCATGGTAGTATCAGCCAAATCCCACGCAAATTTTAAATCCATATTTGCACCAATAAAAATCATAAGCACAGCACTTGCTTTAAAAAGATTGATAATAATAGGATTTTGAGTAAGGTATTTAATATTTGCTTGAGCATAATAGTAATTTCCTATCAAAGAAGTAATAGCAAATAAAACTATACTAACAGTAGTAAAATGTACACCTAAATTTCCATAATACTCTCTCATAGATTCTTGCACCAAAGGCAGGGCTGTTAAAATAGGCTTGCCATCTACGCCGATATTATTTGCATAAGCAAGTGAAAATAACACTAAAAATCCTGAACTTGTACAAATAATCACATCAATTAATACAGAAAATGCTTGAATAACCCCTTGTTTTGCAGGGTGAGTTGTAAGAGCTGAAGCTGCTGCATTTGGCGCTGAACCCATACCTGCTTCATTAGAAAATAATCCTCTTTTTATACCTATAACCAAAGCAGAACCTGCAAATCCACCAAAAATAGCTTCAAAATCAAAAGCACTTTTAAAAATCATAGAAAACACTTCAGGAATTTTATCAAAATTCATAAACATTGCTATGATAGATAAACCAACATAAATCATCGCCATAATAGGAACGATAACTGAGCTTACTTTACCTATTTTAGTATGATCACCAAAAAACATATAAGCTGCAAAAACAGCTAAAATTGCTCCTATTGCAATAGGCCACCAACTTTGAGCAAAGCTTACTTCACTAGCATCAACCATACCTTTATAATAAAACTCAAATGCTGAAGTCATAGTTTGGCTTTGAAGACCATTAAATCCATAAGCATAAGTGATAATCAAAATCACCGCAAATATAGCACCAAGCCATTTTAAATTTAAAGCTTTACTAATATAATAAGCAGGACCACCTTTAAAGCTTTTACCATCACGGCTTTTATAAACTTGCGCTAAAGTACTTTCTGCAAAAGCTGAGGCACCGCCAAAAAACGCCATAGCCCACATCCAAAACAAAGCACCTGGTCCACCCAAAACAACTGCTACTGCGATACCTGCAATATTTCCTATACCAACTCTTGAAGCTGTTGAAATCATCAAAGCTTGAAAAGGAGTAATATGGTGTTTTTCATGCTTTTCTTGCTTTTCTGTTAAGATATCAAACACATAAGGGAGCATTCGAAATTGCACAAAACCGGTCAAATAACTATAATAAAACCCTGTGACAATAAGTAAAATTACTAAAATAGAATAATACTGATTATTCACAAAGGCAACAAATTGGGATATCAAATCCATATTTATCTCCTTTTTTATAATTTCTGAGCATAAATTTATCATAAAAAAATGAATTTGTCATAAAAAAATATAATTTTAGGTTAAATTTATTTTATTTTTTAAAGCTATGTGAAAATTTAACTCAAAATACTAGTAATAAAATCATATAAGACACCTTTAAGTAAAAAGAAAACTTAATTTTTATACACTTAGATTTTTAAAATTTTACAAGGTGCGTAAGTTGAAACAAAATACGATGAAAATTTTTGTATTTTTTGCCATTATTGTTTTTTGGGCTTATTTTTCATTTCCTATTGAAATTTTACAAGTTAAAGATCAAAATGGTTTAGCCACAGGTGAATATGCTTATACTATAGAAGCCAAAGCTTATGTTCATAGTTATTTCACAACACTTGGTTTAACAGTGGGTGGAATTCTAATAGGCATTGTGCTTGGTTTTTTTCTAGCATTTTTAAGATTTTTAGAAATCCAAAGTTTAAATTTTATTATAGATGAATACATAGACATTATACGCGGAACCCCACTACTTTTACAACTTTTAATTTTTTCAGTAGTGATTTTTGCTACTTGGAGTGATAATTTTTATGTGGCTATTATCGCGCTTGGACTTAATAGTTCTGCTTATGTAGCTGAAATCGTAAGAAGTGGAATTCAAAGTGTAGACAAAGGACAAATGGAAGCAGCAAGAGCAATGGGGCTTAATTATTCTGCTTCTATGAGACTAATCATCTTCCCACAAGCAATTAAAAACATTTTACCTTCTTTAATGAATGAATTTATTTCTTTATTTAAAGAAACTTCAATAGTAGGCTATATTAGCGTTATGGATATTACCATGCAAAGTAAAAGCTTGCAAGCAATTTATTATAATCCTAAACCTATTATTTTTACAGGACTTGTGTATTATATAAGTGTTAAAATTTTAACGCTCATTGCAAGATTTATAGAAGTGAGATTAAATAAACATGATTAAAATAGAAAATTTGATTAAAAAATACGGAGATTTAGAAGTTTTAAAAGATATTAGCGTTGAAGTGCATAAAGGCGATATTATTGCTATTATAGGGCCTAGCGGGGGTGGAAAAAGTACTTTTTTACGCTGTTTAAATAAACTTGAAACACCAGATAGTGGTAATATTTATATCAATAATATTAATATACTTGATAAAAAAACAGATATCAATAAAATTCGTCAAAAAGTTAGCATGGTGTTTCAACATTTTAATCTTTTTAACAATAAAAATGTTTTAGAAAATTTATGCTTAGCACCAGTGCAAACTAAAATCATGAGCAAAGATGAAGCAGTAAAAAAAGCACGAGAATTACTCAAAAAAGTTGGCTTAAGTGATAAAGAAAGCTATTTTCCTCACAAGCTTTCAGGTGGACAAAAACAACGTATTGCCATAGCAAGATCATTAATGATGAATCCTGATGTGATTTTATTTGATGAACCAACTTCAGCATTAGATCCTGAGATGATAGGTGAGGTTTTAAACATCATGAAAGAAGTGGCTAAAGAAGGTCTAACCATGCTTGTAGTTACACATGAAATGGGCTTTGCAAGAAATGTAGCTAATCGAATTTTCTTTATGGATAAAGGCATTATAGCAGTAGATGAATGTCCTAAAATAGCATTTGAAAATCCAAAAAATGAAAGATTGAAAGAATTTTTAAATCAAGTTTTGAATCATTAAAATTTTTCAAAAGAGGCAAAATTTTGCCTCAAAGCCTCATAACTCACTATACCTACACTCGTAGCTAAATTTAAACTTCTGCCACAATCTCTCATCGGTATAGTAATAGCATTTTCCCATTTTTTTTGCATTAAATCCATAGGTAAGCCAAAACTTTCACTTCCAAAAAACAAAAAATCGCCTTTTTGATAATTTACGTCAAAGTAAGCTTGAGTGGTTTTAGTTGTCGCAAAGAAAAATCTATCTTGAAATTTTTCATATTCTTTTAAAAAATCTTCTAAATTATCCCATAATAAAGGATTTAATTTTTTCCAATAATCAAGCCCTGCTCTTCTAACCGCCTTTTCATCAATACTAAAAAGTGGATTAATAATATGTAAAGTAAATCCTGCATTAAAGCACATTCTACCTATACTTCCTGTATTTTGTGGTATGCGAGGCTCAACTAAGACTATATGAAACATCTTTTTCCTTAAATGGTGTCCCCAGCAAGGTTTGAACTTGCGGCCTCAGAATTAGGAATTCTGCGCTCTATCCAGCTGAGCTATGAGGACAAATATTTTTATTATTTTAAGAAAAAATTTATTTTATAGAGCTTAAATTTTAAGCTCTATAAAAAAACATTTTGGATTTTCATCAAAACCTAAAATCCCATTATGCGCATCAATAATTTGTTTTGATAAAGAAAGACCCAAACCATTGCCTTTTAACTTAGTTGTTTTAAAAGCTTCAAAAACCATTTTTTTATCTTTGATACTCACACCATTATCATAAACTTTGATAAAAACTTTATCTTCTTTTTGCTCGCATTTAACTTTTATACAACCATCATCATTTTCACTTTCTTCAATAGCATCTATGGCATTATAAAGCAAATTTTGCAAAACCAAAGCAAGCAAAGATTTATCTGCATTGATTTTTAAATCCAAAAATTCAAATTTAAAGTCAATATTAGCTAAATAATTATACGCACCAATAGCCTGCTCGCATTCATCTTGTAATTCTTTTAAATTAAACTCATTTAAATTAACATGCACACCTTTTGTAAAAAGCAAGGTAGAATTTACAATACGCTCTACTCTTGAAATTGCTTTTTGAATTTCTAATACTATATGCTTATTTTTTAACTCACTTCTTTCAAACAAAGTAGAGCTTAATAAAGAAATAGAGCCGATAGGATTACGTATTTCATGTGCTAGGTGTGCAGCAACTGTTCCCATACTGGCTAATCTTTCATTTCTTTTTTCATCGCTAATATCTGTTGCATTTACTATAAGTTTATCAATATGAGAGGTGATTTTGATTAGATAAAATTTATGATCAAACTCAAGCTCATAATGTGTTTTATCAAGATCAATACATTCTAAAAGCTTTGGCTTTTGTGTAGCTAAATTATTTTGCAAAATAATATTTTTATTTGCGTCTAAAATCCACAAAGCCATAGGTAAAACTTCTATAATTTCACTTACCATTTGTCTTAATGCTGTGTAGTTTTCATTAAGTTGCTTATATTCATTTTCTATAACATAGGTTTGTTCTATTAATGCTTTTAAACCTTGCTGTAAGTTTTCTTTTTCACTAGAATCTAAACTTTTTAAAATATTTTCATCCATATCAATCCTTAATCAAAAAATCAAAATCATCTAAAGTATATAAAAGCAAATTACGCTCTTTATTTAATACAAGCTCTTTGCTGAAACCTTGCTTTGAGAAAAGCACATATAAATTAGGTTGGATTTGCAACTGCTTTGCCTTATTTTTTAAAGTATTTAAAATATTTTTACATATTTTTCTTTCTTTAAATTTAACCTCACCTAAAACACAAAAATTATTTTCATGATAATACAAATCTATTTCATGGTAATAATTCCAAAAACTATATACTTGACCCACTTTAAGCTTTTTGGCTAAAAATTCTTTACACAAAAGCTCAAAAGTAAAGCTTTGATATTTTTCTAAATTTTCTTGGATTATTTCTATTAATTCATTGTATTTTTTCATCGTAATTAAGTTTAAGTTAGGATATATAAAATAAAAGAAAAATCTCAATCCTTGGTTTTTAAAAATAACCTTATCTTGAATACTATAAGAGCGTAATTCTTTTTTAATTTTTTGTCTTTTATTTTTCATAATAGGCTTTTCTTGACTTTTTTCTAAAATCAAAATATTTCTCTCTAAAAGCTTATTAATAAGTCCTAGTGCTTGAAAATGCGGAATGGATTTATTAATAGAATAGCGTTTTCTATCATTTTTACTCAAAACACTTAAAGCTTTTAAGCTATTTTCATCTAAATTTAAATCAGCTAAAATATCAAAAGCATTTAAAATAAAAACATTTAAAATATTATCATATAAATTTAATTTCAAATCAAATTCAAATTCATCAAAAACACTATAAAAATCAAAAATACTTTTAAGTTCTAAAGAATCACAATGCTTTGAAAATTCACTAAATTTTATAGTCATATCCTTATTTTAAATATTTTGTATGTTATAATTTTAACAAATTTTTAGGGGAATTTTTTGAATATTGAAACATTAAAAAAAGATATTATTTTAAAAAAAGGAATATATTATTTTGACTTTACAGCTAGCGCTTTAGCTCTAAAAAGCATAGAAAAGGAAATTAAAAAAATTCTTATTACCTATGCAAATACACACTCAGATAGCTCTTTAAATTCTTTCATTACACAGCAACATTATGAAAATGCAAGAATAAATTTAAAAAAATACCTTGAATTAGATGATAGCTTTGCTCTTATAGCTTGCGGGAGTGGATCTTCAGCTGCTATTAAAAAATTTCAAGAACTTTTAGGTCTGTACATACCCCCGCTTATTAAAGAAAAATATTTTAAAAATACAGATAAAAACACTTTGCCTTTAGTTATAGTAGGACCTTATGAACACCATTCTAATGAACTTTCATTTAGAGAAGCTTTATGTGAATGTGTTCGCATACCCTTAGATAAAAATGGCGAGCTAGATTATGCTTTTTTAGAAAAATTATTAAAAAAATCTAAAAATAGACAAATCATAGCAAGCTTTAACGCAGCTTCTAATGTTACTGGAATTTTAAGTGATTATAAAAAAATCTATACTCTAATCAAACAATATAATGGCGTAGTTGCTTTTGATATTTCTACTTTAGCTCCTTATGCTAATTTAGATTCTAAATTTTATGATGCAGTGTTTATTAGCTCTCATAAGCTACTTGGAGGTGTAGGATCTTGTGGTTTGCTTGCTATTAAAAAAAGTCTATGTGGTAATACTCCTAGCTTTGCTGCAGGTGGAACCGTAGGCTATGTTTCAAGAACCTCTCAGCAATACTTGTGCGAAGTTGAAAATTTAGAAGAAGGTGGTACACCTGGCATTATTCAACTAATTAGAGCAAGTTTAGCTTTTAAAGTACGCAATGAAATAGGTTTAAAAAATATAGAAAAAAAAGAAAAAGAACTTTGTGAATATTTTTTCAAGCAATGTGCAAATTTTCCAAAAATGATCTTATATGCAAAAAATATCACTCATAGATTACCTATTTTTGCTTTTAATATAGAAGGAATTTCTCCTTTTGATTTAGCTTATAAATTAAGCAAAACCTATAAGATAGAAACAAGAGCAGGTTGTGCTTGCGCAGGACCTTATGGACATGATTTACTCAATCTAAAAGACAATCAAGAATTAAAATCTAAACCAGGCTGGCTAAGGGTAGGTTTTCATTATACACATACAAAAGAAGATATAGAGTATTTTTTTAAAGCCTTGAAAGCAAGTATCAAGGCTTTAAGTTAATTATTGCAAATCGTATTTTTCTACAATTTTTTGGTAAGTACCATCAACTTTAACTTTTTCTAAACCTGCATTGATTTTTTGGACAAGCTCAGTTTGTTTTCCTTTATCAAAAGCTACACAAAAACCTGAACTTCCATCATTTTCTTCTAAAAATGCTTCTAATTCTTCATTGGTTTTTAAATAACCTTTGCCGATATCTTTATCTGTTAAAACTGCATCTACTTTACCAGCTTTTAAAGCTAAAATTGCTGCTAACATTTCTTCACTTGCAACTACCTGAGCATTTGGAATAGCCTTAGCAGCACTTTCTTGAATAGTTCCAAGTTGAACACCTATTTTTTTACCTTCTAAACTTTGCTTATCACTAATGCTAGAGTCTGTTTTTAGTTTTAAATATAAATTTTTAGTATTAAAATAAGTATCACTAAAATCCATACTTGTTAATCTTTGTGGTGTTGAGCTCATAGCAGAAGCTATCATATCAATCTTTCCAGCTTTTAAAGCAGGGATTAAACCATCAAAACTCATATTTACCCATTCAAGTTTTAAATTTTCTCTTTTTGCTATCTCTTCTAATAAATCAACATCAAAGCCGGTAATTTTTGCATCTTTAATAAAATCAAAAGGAGGATAATTTGCAGCTATACCTACTTTATAAACCTTTTCACCAGAAGCACTAGCTTGACTATTATCGCTTGAGCAAGCACCTAAAGCTAATATACCAAATAACGCTAAAACAACATATAATATTTTTTTCATTTTTTTCCTTTGTTAAAATTAAAATAAAATTGATAAATGATTATAATGTGTTTAAACGCCTGTATTTCTTCATAACCGCCTCCTTTATAATAAATGTGAGCATAATTATAGCAGAAAAAAGTTTTTTGTAAAGAGTTGTTATAAAATATTTTTTATTTAAGTTAATTTTTATATATTTTAATTAATGTATTTAAATTTTTACTTTCTTACTAATCATTAAAACATAACCTATTCCAAGACAAATAGACCACATCGAACTACCACCATAACTTAAAAGCGGTACGGCAACTCCTTTTAACGGGGTTAAAGAAATAATTCCAAATGCATTCATAAAAAATGAAAATAATAAAAGTAAAGCTACACCTGAACAAAACAAAAAATGAACCTTATTTTCACAACGCCCTGCTATTCTAAAAATTCTAAGTATCACCATCAAATAAATAAAACATATAATGCCTAATCCTAATAGCCCTATTTCTTCAGTAATCCCTGATAAAACAAAGTCTGTATGCACTTCACTTAAAAATCCCAGTTTAAAAGTTCCAAGCCCTAAACCCTCTCCAAAAAATCCACCATGTGCTATAGCATTTAAACTATGCGAAATTTGATAAGGCTCTGAATTATGACTTACCCTTAAAGCGTTTGCTAACCAATCAGGAAAGAAAGGCAAAAATGCATCTTGGATATTTCCCCACCAAGCAGAAATACGCTGAATTCTTCTTTGATTACTTAAAATCACCAAAACACCAATCATTCCAACAATAACCACACCAAACGCAAAAAGTCTTTTGCTAGCTCCTGCAAAAAAAGCTAAAGCAAAAACCAAGAAAAAAGAAATAACACTTTGCCCTAAATCATTTTGTGTCATATAAATATAACCAATAACAAAAGCAGCTAAAATAAAATAAGGAATTAAGATTAAAACTTCATGCTTGATTGCTTTTTTACTATCATCAATCCTTCTTGTATAAGACCAAGCAAGGAAATAAATCAAACCTATTTTAAAAAATTCAACTGGAGAGATAGATAAAGGACCAAGCCTAATCCACCTTTTAGCACCACCTGCTGCAGTAGCAAGAAAGGTAGGCAAAAAAGGTAAAATAAGTATAAATAAAAAAGAGATGAGTAAAACGCTTATCATTAAATAATGCGCCATTTTACTATCAGGATTTAATCTTGAAACAAAATAAATAATAGCTATACCACTAAGCCCAAAAAAAAGCTGTCTGATAAAAAAATGAAATTCATTATACTCTAAATAAAGCACAGTAAAAGCACTTAAAGAATATGAAAAAAGTATTCCTATAGTTATAAGAATACAACTTAAAAAAAATAACTTTCTATCAGCAATCAATACTATTCCCTAAATTTTTATAAAAAAGTTAATTTTAATAAATTGCAACTTAAAATGATGTTATTTTAACTTCAAGTATTATTTTTATATAAAGATTTTAAACTCTCATAAGCAAGCTGAATTTTCTCAAATTCTTCACGGCAATAAGCTTGCTCGATCTTACTTTTACCTTGATGACGATCAGGATGATAAATTTTAACTAAATTAAGATAATTTTGTCTAATAGTAGCAAAATCATCACTAGAATTACACCCCAAAGTTTGAAAATAATTTTCAAAAAGCTTTGCTAGAGCATTAAATTTCCAATTAGTACTAGCTTTGTTTTTCATTTTATTTCTAAATTCTAAAAGCTGAGTTTCATTAATTGTAAAATCAACACAATATTTTAAATGCTCATTCACACTTGCTAAAATTTCTAAAAGATTTAAAGTATTATCGTCTTTGTATTCTACTGAAAAAATACAATTTTTTTCATCATACACGCTTTTATGATCTTTAAAATACTGCTCTAAATATACAGCAAATAATTTTTCATTCGAACTTAGTGTGATTAAAATATTCTTTTGCGCAAAACCTATTTTAGCAAAGATTACAGGTTTTAAAGTATTTGCTTGAGCAAGGTTTAACTTAAAGGTTTTATAGTGCGCAAAGGCAAGATTATCGATTTGATTTCCAGTATTTTTTTTATATTTGTGATTAACAAGTTTTAAAAAATACCTTCTTTGAGGAATTTCATTTTCTACAAAAAAAGATAAGGTTTTATTTTTATTACCTATAACTTTAGAAAAATTTTTACGGATAAGATCTTGAAAATATTTAAACATTAAAAAATCATCAGTATTAACACTAACTGATTCTAAAGTTTGCACTACTTGCATAAAATCCTCTCTATAAAACTAACTCCACAAAAATGCTTGCTCATTTAAAGCACTAGTGTGTTTTAAAATTTCATTTGGACTATAATCGGCTTTATATGATAAAGATTGACACCCTTTTACAAAATATCCCAAATAAATATATTTTAATTTTTTTAATTGCGCAAGCTTGATTTCTGTTAAAAGTGAGTATTTACCAAGACTTAGATGAGAAAAATCAGGATCATAAAAACAATAAATACTAGAAATTCCATCTTCTAAAATATCAATCAAATCAACACAAACCAACTTATTATCGATATAAAAATCAAGCTCGTATCCAAAAGTACCTGCATTATCTACATAAAGATTATAATATTTTCTAAAATTTAAATCATAAATTTTCCAATTTCTTTTATCTTTTTGATAATGGTGGTATTTTTCATAAAGTAATAAATGCTCATCACTTAAAGAAGGTTTTTGTAAGATTATTTTAGTAGCTGTATTTTTTTTCAATACCCTACGATAGCTTTTGCTAAAATGGAAATTTTCTACCAAAATACGCAAATTTTGACATTCATTACAATCACTACATATTGGTCTTGAAAAATACGAGCCAAAGCGACGCCAACCTCTTGAAACTAATTCTTGATTTTGTGCTTTATTAATAAAAGATACATAATTATACTCATTTCTACAATATCTATTTTCAAGATAAGGGCATTCTTCCTCTAAAGTACAAAAACCAATAATATTATTCATTAGATCTTTTTTATATCGCTATTTTTTACAAATTCCATAAATTCATTAGCTAAACGCTCTTCTTTTAAAAACATATCTTCAAATTCTTGTTCTTGTTTTTTATCTTCCTTTTGCTTAGCTAAGTCTTTTTCTATAGTATCTAAGTCAGCATTTTTCATACTCACTCCACTTTTACTCGCTTTAACTTTTTCTTTTTTTGTTTGACCTTGTTCTTTTTGGAGTGCCTTTTTTATATCTTTTAATTCATCTAAAAAACTCATGATTGCCTACTTTCTTTTATTTTTTGCAAGGCTGCAGCTATAGCAGCAATTACTTCTTCTTTATTTTCTTGGTGTCTATCTTCTGTTTTTTCCAAAAGCTCTTCCATATGTGTTTCTATAAAAGAAGTATCAAAATACCCTCTTCTAAATTCTCTTATTTTGGTAATTGCAATCAAAAACGGCACAGTTGTTCTAATATCATCAATCACAAATTCTTTCAAAGCTCTCTCAAGTCTATTAACCGCACTATCATAACTTGAGCCTTTAACGATTAATTTTGCAAGCAAAGAATCATAATAAGGTGGCACAGTGTAGTCTTTATACAAATGACTATCCACTCTTACAGACGGCCCTAAAGCTGGAAAATACTCTGTGATTTTACCCGGACTTGGAATGAAATTTTTCCATACATTTTCTGCTGTAATCCTAGCTTCTATCGCAAAGCCTCTTGGTTTTATATCGCTTTGCTCAAGATCTAAAATTTCTCCATTTGCTATACGAATTTGTCTTGTGATAAGATCAATTCCTGTGATTTCTTCTGTGATTGGGTGTTCTACTTGAATTCTTGTATTCATTTCCATAAAATAAAATCTATTATAATCATCAAGTAAAAACTCAACTGTCCCAACATTGGTATAACCCACAGCTTTTGCAGCAGCTACTGCAGTAACCCCTATGGTTTTTCTTAGTTTTTCTGAGATACTTGGACAAGGTGCAATTTCAATTATTTTTTGGTGCCTTCTTTGTATTGAGCAATCTCTTTCACAAAGATGAATGATATTACCATAATTATCTGCTAAAATTTGAAACTCAATATGCCTTGGATTAATAACATATTTTTCCATAAAAACTTCATCATTTTTAAAAAAGCTTAATGCTTCTCTTTTACAAGCTTCAAAAGATTTTTCTAAATCTTCTTCTTTATGCACTACGCGTATACCCCTACCGCCACCGCCACCGCTGGCCTTTAAAATCACCGGATAACCTATTTTTAAAGCCTGAAGTTTGATTTCTTCTAATGTGCAATGATTTAATTTTTCAGTACCTGGAACCACAGGAATTCCATTTTTTTTCATTAGATATCTTGCTATATTTTTATTCCCCATTTTACGAATAACATCTGATTTTGGCCCTATAAAGATAATCCCTGCTTCTTCGCATTCTTTAGCAAATTCATAATTTTCACTTAAAAAGCCATATCCAGGATGTATAGCATCAGCACCACAAGCTTTAGCAATTTCAACTATTCTTTTGCCATCTAAATACCCTCTTATTGCATCAGTTCCTATTCTATATGCTTCATCAGCAACTTTTACATGCAAACACTCATGATCAGGTTCAGTATAAACAGCAACGCTTTTTATATGCAAATCCCTACAAGCACGGATTACCCTTACTGCAATCTCACCTCTATTGGCTATTAAAATCTTATGTATCATTACTTTGCCTTAAGCTAAAATATTATTCAAAGAAGATTAGCATAAAAATATAAAAATTCTATAAAATTACTTGTTTTTGCTAATTTTAAGAATTTTTTGATAAAATTACTCTTTTATTTTGCGCCCATAGCTCAGCTGGATAGAGCATTTGATTGCGGTTCAAAAGGTCAGAGGTTCGAATCCTCTTGGGCGTACCACTTTATTTACATTCTTTGTCTATAAAATTCTTTTCTAAAATTTTCAAATTCATCTTTTATGATAGCTTCACGCATTTGCTTTACCAAATTTAGATAGTAATGCAAATTATGAATACTTGCAAGTCTAAAAAAGGTTAATTCTTTAGCTTTAAACAAATGATTTAAATAAGCCCTTGAAAAGTTTTTACATGTATAACAAGAACATTTGTTATCTATAGGGGCATGATCGGTGATAAATTCTGCTTTTTTGATATTAAATTTTCCAAAGCTAGTAAACAAAGTTCCATTTCTTGCATTTCTTGTTGGCATCACACAATCAAACATATCCACACCTCTTGCTACATTTTCTACCAAATCTTCAGGTGTGCCAACTCCCATTAAATACCTAGGACGATTACTATCAACATAAGGCATCATAGCTTCAACCGTATCATACATAACCTCATTTTCCTCTCCTACGCTTAATCCACCTATAGCAAGACCATCAAAATCCATCTCACAAAGTGCTTGAGAACAAATTTTTCTAGCTTCAAAATCCGTTCCACCTTGGATAATACCAAAGATATTTTGCCCTATTCCCGCACCTTGGCTTTGCTTTAATTTATGATAATCAATAGCTTCTCTTGCCCATTTTATAGTGCGTTTTAAAGAAAGCTCTATCCTTTCTTTACTTGCAGGCAAGGCTACTAAATCATCTAAAATCATCATAATATCTGAATTAAAATCATACTGTGCATCTAAAACGCTTTGCGGGGTAAAATAATGCAAACTTCCATCAATATGACTTTTAAATTGAATTCCTTTTTCATCAGGTTTTGAATTTTTACTTAATGAAAAAGCTTGAAAACCTCCACTATCTGTTAAAAAAGAGCCTTCAAATTTACTAAAACCATGCAAGCCACCCATTTGTTTAATCACCTTAGATCCTGGTCTTAAATACAAATGATAAGTATTTGCTAAAATGATTTTTGCATTTAAAATTTCACTCATATCAACAGCATCTAGACTTTTAATCGCAGCTAAAGTCCCAACTGGCATAAAAATAGGAGTTAAAATTTCACTATGTGTAGTTTTTATACGACAAGCTCTAGCATTTGCACTTTTATATTGAACTTCAAATTCCATTGATTTTCCTATATTTTTTGCATAATCATACCAAAGACTTGCTTATAAGTTTTTTGAAAAAGCCTGTTTTAACAGGCTTAAAAAATTAGTAGTTTTTTACAAATTCAACGATTTTTTCACAACCTTCAATAATATCTTTTTCATTAGTTGCATAAGAAAGTCTAAAATACCCTTCCATACCAAAACCTATACCCGGTACTAAAGCTACTTTTTGTTCTTCTAATAATCTTTTACAAAATCTCATAGAATCACTATCAACTTCTTTACAAGAGATAAATAAATAAAAAGCTCCTTGTGGAATTTGTTCTAATTTTAACTTATCGCTTTTAGCTAAAATTTCACACGCTAATTCTCTACGCTTTAAAAAAGCTTGTCTCATCATTTCAATATCACTATCTGCTTTTCCAAGTAAAGCTGGTAAAGCTGCATGTTGAATGATTGAACAAATATTTGAAGTACTTTGTCCTTGTAATTTTTTAACAGCATTGTTAAACTCACTCATTTTGCTCGCCATATAACCAAAACGCCATCCTGGCATAGCACCGCATTTACTAAGACCATTAATACTTACAGTTCTATTTAAAGCATCTTCACTAACTTGCGCAAAAGCACAAAATTCTCCATCATAAACTAATTTTTCATAAATTTCATCACTTAAAACTACTATTTTAGTTCCTTCTAAAACCTTAGCCAAAGCAGTAATTTCTTCTTTAGAATATATAGCTCCTGTAGGATTTGATGGAGAATTAAACATCAAAACCTTAGTTTTTGAAGTAATAGCTTGTTTTAATTGCTCAGGGGTGATTTTAAATCCATTTTTTGCTTCACCTTCTATAAATACAGGAGTTGCGCCTGCAAATTTTACCATTTCAGGATAACTCACCCAATAAGGACTTGGTATGATAACCTCATCACCTTCTTCAACTAAACACTCAATCGCCATAAATAAAGAATGCTTAGCACCAACATTGGTAATGATTTCGCTTGCTTTGTATTCTAAATTATTATCATTTTTAAATTTATATTGTATAGCTTCTATAACTTCTTTTATGCCAACAACTGGCGTATAAGCCCCACAACCTTTTTCAATAGCTTCAATTGCTGCTTTTTTAATGATTTCTGGAGTATCAAAATCAGGCTCACCTGCTGAAAAACTAATAACTTTTTCACCATTTGCTTTTAAAGTTTTGGCTATATCAGTCATTACTAAAGTTAAGGATTCTCCTAAATTTTGAGATCTTTGACTTAGCATTTTTTATCCTTTATTTTGCTTTGATTTTTATTTGTGTTAATTGTTACAACTTGGAGCTTAAAAAAATCTACGAATAAAATTAAGAGCGTATATTTTTATAAATTTGTGTAGAAACTATACATTTTCTACACATAAGAATTTTATATTGTTTCTTTGAGTAATTATTCTAAAGCTTCTATGTCGCTTTCATTATGATGAATAAAACGTTCATCTTTTTCTATAGTTTCAACCAAACGCCCTACTCTTTCCCATCTAACTTTTTTATTTTCATCCCATGAAAAATAAATAAACCAAGGTTGACCAACTATATATTTATAATCTACACTTCCCCAAAATCTACTATCACTAGAATGATCACGGTTATCACCCATCATAAAATACTCATTTTCAGGTACTTTATAATAATAAGCATTAAAACCATAAATATTATTAGCACCTAATTCATCAAAAGAAGCAGGCTTCATAGCAAATTGACCCAAATTTAAATAGCGAAAAAACACACTTTCTATATCCACTCTAGAATCATAATGTATTCCTTTTTCCACAAAAGGTTCTTTTACAAAAAGTCTTCCACCCATAATTTTTGTTTTATTAGGATAATAATCTTTCATATATTCATCACCCTCAACCATACGCACATATAAGGTTTTATTTGCAAAAACAACCTCATCTCCACCCTTAGCCACACATCTTTTTACATAGTGAATTTTTGGCTCATGTGGATATCTAAATACTACAATATCCCCTCTTTTAGGACCTTCAGCGCTTACTAAATGTCCATTTTTATTAAAATCAGGTAAAACAGGTACTTCTATCCAAGGAATATGCGGAGTTGGAATACCATAAGAGAATTTTTTTACAAATAAAAAATCCCCTACTAATAAAGTATTTTTCATAGAACCACTTGGTATAGTAAAAGCTTGTATAAAGAAAAATATAATCAATAAAACAACTATTAAAGTTCCTGTCCAAGATTGCGTAAATTTATAGATTTTTTTGAAAAAATTCATTTTTTAATCCTATTTTTAGCTGATTTTATAGTATTTTCTAAAAGCATTGCTATAGTCATAGGCCCTACTCCACCTGGTACAGGAGTAATATAACTAGCTTTTTTACTTACATTTTCAAAATCAACATCACCTACTATTTTTCCATCAACCCTATTAATCCCCACATCAACTACTATCACACCCTCTTTAACCATATCTTCTTTTAAAAGATTTGGACAACCTGCTGCTACGATGATAATATCAGCATTTTTTGTATAAGCTTTTAAATCTTTTGTATAAATATGACAAATACTCACACTAGCATTAGCGTTTAATAAAAGCGTCGCCATAGGACGACCTACTATATTAGAAGCTCCTATTACAACTACATCAGCACCTTGTAATTTTATATCATAATGTTCTAAAATTTTCATAACACCCAAAGGCGTACATGGCAAAAAACCACCTTTTAAATTTAAATTTAAATTCCCAACATTAAAAGGATGGAAACCATCTACATCTTTATTAAAATTAATGCTTTCTAAGATTATATCTTTATTAATATGCGCTGGCAATGGAAGCTGAACCAAAATCCCATCAACACTATCATCATGATTTAAGGTATTAATCAAAGCCAAAAGCTCATTTTGAGTTGTGTTTACATCAAGTCTATAAACCAAAGACTTAATCCCACACTGCTCGCAAGCCTTTGCTTTAGAACCCACATAAGTAGCACTAGCAGGATCTTCTCCTACTAAAATCACAGCCAAGCAAGGCTCTATACTTTGGGTTTTGAGTTCTAATACTTCTTGTTTTAGATTATTTTTTATCTCATCACTTAGCTTTTTACCATCTAAAAGTGTCATTTCTTTCCTTAAATTTATAGCTTTCTTTAACTTAAAAAATTGTATCATAATAAAACTTCTTTTTTTGTTAAAGGTGATAAATGAAAATTATTTTATTTTTGTTTTTTATAGTTTATGGTGCTTGGGCTGAAGATTTCATCTCACCTAAAGAATACCAAGAGTCCCTTTACAAAAATCCAAGAGGCATAAGTTGTGCTAAATGTCATGGCGATGGAGGGCAACAAATACTAGGATATTATACTAAAAATGGAGAAAAAATTCCTTTTATTGTGCCAAGTATTAAAAACACTCCTTATGCACGTTTTAGAGAAATTCTAAGCCAACCTCAAGAAGCAAAAAGCATTATGCCAACTTACTCATTAACAGAAGATGAGATGAAATCGCTTTATGATTATATTACTAATAACAAAAGGAGTAAAAAATGAAAAATAATAAAAAAGCCTTTGAAGAAGCTTGTGAATATATAGCAGGTGGGGTTGATTCACCTGTGCGTGCCTTTGCTAGCGTAGGCAGCAATCCTTTATTTATCAAACAAGGAAAAGGTGCTTATATTAGCGATATAGAAGATAATACTTATATAGATTATGTGCAAAGTTGGGGACCTTTGCTTTTTGGGCATTGTGATGAAGATATTGAAAAAGCTTGCAAAAAAGCATTGGAACATGGTTCAAGCTTTGGCGCACCAACCCTAGCTGAAACTAAATTAGCTAAATTTATCTTAAAAGATTGGCCACATTTAGACAAAATACGCTTTGTAAGCAGTGGCACAGAAGCTACTATGAGTGCTATTCGTCTTGCAAGAGGATTTAGCAAAAAAGATAAAATCATCAAATTTGAAGGATGTTATCATGGACATTCTGATTCTTTATTAGTAAGCGCTGGAAGTGGTGCAGCTACTTTTAACACCCCAAGCTCACTAGGAGTATTAACCGATGTAGCTAAAAATACTCTAGTGGCTATTTATAATGACATTGAAAGTGTTAAAAACTTAATCAATAATGATGATAATATAGCTTGTATCATTATAGAACCAATTGCAGGAAACATGGGCTTAGTGCCTGCTAAAATAGAATTTTTACAAGAACTAAGAAAACTATGTGATGAGCATCAAATTCTTTTGATTTTTGATGAAGTTATGAGTGGCTTTAGAGCTTCATACCTAGGCTCTTTTGGAATTAATAATATAAAAGCTGATATAGTAACTTTTGGTAAGGTTATAGGCGGAGGTATGCCTGCGGCTGCTTTTGCTGCAAGGGCTGAGATTATGGATTTATTAAGTCCTTTAGGCGGGGTATATCAAGCAGGAACACTAAGTGGCAATCCTCTTGCTATGGCTGCAGGTTATGCAAGCTTAAAAAAAGCAAGAAATTATGAAGGTTTATACGAAAAATTAGAAAAACTAGGCAAAAGACTTACCCAAGGCTTTAAAGAGGCTGCAAATGATTGTAAAATTCCTTTGCAAGTTAATTGCATTGGTTCTATGTTTGGATTTTTCTTTTGTGAAAACCCTGTTAATAATTATCAAGATGCTTTAAAATCAGATACTAAATTATTTGCTAAATTTCATGCACAAATGCTAAGCAAAGGCGTGTATTTAGCACCATCTCAATTTGAAACAGGTTTTATATGTGAATGTATGGATAAAAAAATCATTGATAAAACCATACAAGCAGCACAAGAAAGTTTTAAAGCCCTATGAATAAAAGACAAAAAATCATTCGTAAAGGTATAGAAGCTGCAGATGGATTAAGCCTTGGCATATCCATGGTTGTGGCTGTTTTAATCGGGGTTGGCATAGGCTATTTTTTAAAAAATTTAACTGGTATAGTTTGGCTTTTTTGGGTAGGAGTGTTTATAGGAGTAGCTGCGGCGATTTTAAATGTTTATAAAGCTTACAAGGCACAAGTAAAAAGCTACGAGGAATTTAAAGAAGAAAATCGCTATAAAGATTTAAAAAATGATCCTAAAGCCTAAAATTTTACTAAAACTCTTGCTAGGATTAAATTTACTTTTCTTAGCAGGAGTTTTTTTCTATAAAGAGTTAAGCTTTAAAACCTTTATAAGCTTTGAATTTGGCTTTTTGGCACAAAATTTAATCATTCTGGTATCTTTTTTAAATTATAAAAATTTTATTTTTAAAGCAGCTAAAAATTATGATTTTACACAAAGACCTTTGCAAATTTTTGCTAAAAAACAATATTCTTTGCCAAAAATTATAAAATTTATCCATATAGATGACGATTTAAAACCAAAATTTAAAAGTATTTTTAAAAACGCATTAGCTTTTTTTTCTTTGTTTAAAATTTTTGCTTATGTGTTTTTAATAGCAGGATTTTTATTTTTAGAGTTTCAAGGCTTAATGAGTATTTTTGCCTTGTTTTGTGCAATGTTTGTCACACCCATAGCGGTATTAATATATAATTTTTTAATAAGAAAATGTTGAGCTCAAAAAGAACGATTAGATCATTAACTGCATTGTTTTTTGGTATGATTTTTATTTTTATAGGAAGCGCTTTAACGGTAAATTCTATAGCAATTATTTTAAAACATAACGATGTTAGTAATTTTTATATAGGGATAATAGGAAGTTGTTATTTTCTTGGTGCTATGGTAAGCACTATTAGTGCCCATAGGATAGTCTCTAAAGTAGGACATATAAGATCTTTTGGAATTTTTGCCATCATTTTTGGTATAGCCACTATGCTTCATAGTTTAAACTCTAATCTATATTTTTGGATGGTTTTGAGATTTTTGCTTGGTTTTTGCTATTATGCACTTTTAATGGTCATAGAATCATGGCTTAATGAAAAAGCAAAAAATGCTATTCGCTCAAGAGTAATAGCCTTTTATGAAGTAGTATTTTACTCATCATCAGGCTTTGGAATTTTACTTATGTCATTTGATTTCCCAAGTAATACAGTATTTATTTTAAGCGCTAGTTTTATTATGTTTGCTTCTATTCCTTTGTTTTTAATCCGTATTAAAGAGCCTGTTTTACCACAAAAAACCAAAATTTCCATCCCTAAAGTTTTTGATATAGTGCCTTTAGCTTTAGTGACAAGCTTTATAGCAGGTATGCTTTTGAATGGATTTTTCTCCATGGCTTCTTTATTTATACTCATACAAGGATTTGGCGCAAAAGAAGCTTCAATTTTTATATTTTGTACCATGCTAGGAGGGTTTATATCTCAACTTTTCATCGGAACCCTTTCTGATAAAATTAGTCGTAAATTTGCTATTATTTTATGCGCTTTTACCGCTTTAAGTGCTATGCTTTGTATTTTATTATTAAGCTATAATATTTATTTAAAATACTTTTTTGGCTTTTTACTAGGTATGGGAATGTGTTGTTTATATGCTCTTTCTTTAGCTAGAGCAAATGATATGCTTGATGATTCTAGCAAAAGAGTTGAGCTAGGTAGAGCCGTTCTTTTTACTTATTCTTTTGGTGCTTTATTTGCGCCTGCTGTGCTTGGAACTTTGATGTATTATTTTGAAGGCAATGGTTTTATGTATTTTTACATCGTTTTATTAACTGTTTTAATTGCCTTTGCTATAGATAAACCAAAATTTAAAAATCTAACCAAATTTAAAAGAAAACCAGGTAATATGGTAATGCTAGATGATAACTAATATTTCTAACAATCAAAATCAATTTGCAAAAAACGAAACAAGCAAAGACAACAAAAGCGAGAAATCAGACAAAAAAACCTCACTTAATGATGCTTTAAAAAATCCTTTATTTTCTAAAAATGATCCTGAAGTCAAATTACATAAAGATTATGTAAGCAAAATCGATCAAAAATTACAAGAATTATTAAATAAACTTTTAGATCAAATCAAAACCAACAAAGATCCTGATTTAGCAGTATTAAAAAATCACAAAGATTTAAATTTTGCACCTAATTTTGCTAATGAAGTTAAAAAACTTCAAGCAGAGCTTTCTAAAAATCCTGAATTTGAAAAACTACTTAAAGTTTTAGAAGATCTAGTTAAACCCGCTAAAGATATCAACAATAAAAATCTTTCATCCTTGGTAAAAAATTCAGGTGTTTTTTTAGAAGCAAAACTCAATCATTCTTTAAAAGAACAAAATTTACCACAAAGCTTTTTTAATCTTTTAAATACCATAAAAGGGGCTACTAGTGAAAATCTAAAACGCGATATAAGTAATTTAGATCTTAAAAATCTTGACACCACAAGCACCTTAAAAGAACTTATTCACATCTTACAAAATCACAAAAAAGATAATAAAATTTCTTTAGAAAATACAAACTACAAGACACTTTTTAAACTATTTGATAAAATAGAAAATTTTAAAAACTATATCAATAAAAATCCAAATTCCATTAGCCAAGAAAAGCTACAAAATATTGCTAATAATTTCATTAAAAATCTCAGTAAAAATTTAGCACTTATCAACAAAGAACTAGCCAAACCTGAAAATATAAAAATTCAAAATACACATATATTAAAAGAGCTTAGTCAAAACATTAAAGATCTTATAACACTTTTAAAAGACATAAAAAATCACAAAAACAAAACTGAAACAATACAAGAAAATTTAAATAAAACTCCACACACTAAAGACATCAAAGAAGAATCAAAAGAGGAAATAAAAACTCCACAAAAAAACACAGAAGATAAAAAAGAAACTCAACAAAAACAAGAAAGCATGACAAAAGATAAAGAAATTCAAAACACAAAAGAAGAAAAAACACCACAAAAAAATACTGAAGAACCAAGCAAAAATGACAACAAAAGTCAAAATTTACAAACAAATAACACTAAATTAGAAGATATATTTAAAAGTACTTCAGGTAAAATTTTACTAGAAGATATTTTCAAACAAAATGTAAGTAAAAATCTTAATTTTAGTCAAAATTTACAAGAAGAGCTTTTAAATAACCTAAACAAAGAACTAGGCTTAATAGGAAGAAAACTCAATGAGGTTTTAAAAGCTTTAGATCCTAAAAATTATGAAGCAAAAAATTCTTTAGATGATATAAAAAACATAGAAAAAAAATTAGAACTTTCTATAAAAGATCTTGGAAAAATTACTCCAAAAGATACTGCAGAAATTTCTTCAGAATTGCAAAAAGATATCAAATCCACTCTTTTGCAAGTTTCTAATCTGGCTAAAAATTTAGACAATGAAAGTATACTAAATCAAGCAAATCGTCTTATAGCTCAGCTTGAGTTTAATCAACTTTTATCTTTAGCTAATAATAGCATTCATACTTTTTTACCTTTCTTTTGGGATGATTTAGAAAAATCTAATGTAGTTTTTAAACGCGGTAAAAAAGATAAATTTTATGCACAAATTAATCTTGAATTTGAAAAATTAGGAAAAATCAATGTATTTTTATCTCTAAGCAATGATAAATACATCGATATAAATATGATGATAGAAAATGCTAATTTTAGAAAAAAACTTTACGAAAGAGCACATGAGCTAAAAAAAGCCTTAGTTAAAGTAGGACTTCTAAGCTCTAATTTTTTCATCAGTGATATAGTTAAAAGCAAATTTCACAATCAAGAAGAATACAATGACTTTAATATGGGTTTTGATACAAGGGCTTAAAAATGGCTAAAAAAACAAAAAAAGCCGTTGCGCTAGGCTACAACAAAGAAGATCAAAATGCACCAAAAATTCTAGCTAATGCTAAAGGTGAAAACGCTGCTAAAATCATCTCTTTAGCTAAAGAAAATGGCATACCCATAAAAGAAGACAAAGACTTAGTAGAAGTTCTTAGCAAGCTTGACTTGGGCGATGAAATCCCACCTAATATGTATAAAGCAGTGGCTGAAATTTTTGCCTTTTTATATAAAGTTGCTAATGAAGATGAGACTAAGCAAAATCCGCAATCTTCTTAGAAAATTCAACTTGCTCATAAGCGTTTTTACTAAATTTTAAAAACCCTTTTTGAGCAATTAAAACTATAGTTGAACCTAGCTCAAAATTTCCAAGTCTTTGACCTTTTTTTACAAAAAGATCTTCATAAGTATGAGTAAAATCAAAATTTGCAGCATTGGTTTGTATACTAGTATCAAAGCTAAAGTGCATTTTACCGACATTTAGCGCACCCACAAATACCATCCAAAGTATAAATTTTCCCTCCACTAAGCACTTTAAAACTACTCTTTCATTTTTAGTATAAAGGTTTATAATCTTAGCTAACTTTGCCTCACTCACACTAAATAAAGCTCCACTCATATAAGTAGCACTTAAAATTTGCATATTACAAGGTGCATGATAATGATGATAATCTTTTGGAGATAGATAAATATTTGCATAATCTATGCCATTTTCTAATTCTTCTTTGCTAGCTGAGTTTTTTAAAAGCTCTTCTATACTATAACTTGAACCTTTAATGCTAAAGGCTAAATTTTCTTTTAAGTCATTTTGAAAACTACTTCCAAGTTCTAAAATTTTACCATCACTTGGACTTATAAAGCCATCTTCTAATTCTCGCTCATTTAATAAAGTTCTTGTAAATAAAGCATTTAAGCTCTCATATTCTTCTAAAGACTTAAATTCACTCATATTGATATTAAAAGCATTTACATAAGCTTTATTAATATTTTTTTGTATGATTTTTGGAAATTTATATTTTGCTATGATTCCAAACATTTTTGAAGCACTATTACTAAATCCCATTCATTCTCCTTTTAATCTAATCAAAGCTATCTCACTAGGAGCTAAAAATCTCACAGCAGGTCCCCAAAATCCAGCCCCGCTACTTACATAAAGTAAACTATCTTTGCTTAATTTATAAAGCCCATACACAAAACCTTGTTCTAAATATACTAGCAAAGAAAAAGGGAAAATTTGTCCTGCATGAGTATGTCCTGATAAAATCAAATCAAACCCACTCACATCATAAGTTTTTACATATTTTGGTTGATGTGTGATTAAAATATTAACTTTTTCTTGATTGATTTGAGTTTTGATTTTTTCTATATTACTTTCTTTAAAACCCAAACGTTTAGCAGCCAAATCCAAAGTCCCACTTAAAGTAAAATCCCCAAAATCAATACTTTCATCTTCTAAAACTTTGAAATTCTTAAGCGTTTTAAGCTTTTTGCTTATTGCATTTATATCATTATAATACTCATGATTTCCATAAACATAATAAGTGCCATATTTTGATTTAAAATTTTCTAATAAATTAATATAAGACATACTAGCTATATCTGCATCAATTAAATCCCCAGCTATGATGATTATATCAGCATTTAAAGCATTAACCTCATCGATTAAGGTTTTTAAAAAATCTTCTCCTAAATTTTTTCCCAAATGCACATCAGAAAGCAAAGCTATGTTTAAATCTTCTTTTAAATTTTTAATTTTAATATCTACCTCATTAACCTTAGGTGTACTAATAGCATTTACAAAGCCTTTAAACACCATACTAACGCTAAGTATAATAAGCCAAGAATCAAAAATTAATTTTAAAAACTTTCTTCTTTGAAGGCTAAAAATTTGCTCTTTTTTGTTTTCATTAAAAAAAATCCAAGAACCAATTTCAAAAACCACTCCAAAAAGCAAGAAAAAGCAAGTAACGGTAGGAAAAATCGCTAAAATATAATAAAGCTTTTCATGTAAAAAATCCCCGCGCATATTTACAAAAAAGATTAATTCACATACAAAAACTATTAAAACAAGAGCTAATACAAACTTCTTATAAGGTTTTAAAAAATCAACCTTACTTAAAAATCTTTTATAAATATACCAATTTGCCAAAGCAAAAAATAAAACTAATAAAGTAAAAAAAACAAACACTCTCATAGCGTAATTTTATTTAAGCAAAATTAATACTTTTTAAAGTAAAATCGCAAAAAAACATTTGGGAAAGAAATTTGGCTTTAATAGATTTAATTGACGCAAATAAGAAATTTAATACAAAAATAGTTTTAGAAAATGCAAATTTTAGTGCAAATTTAGGAGAAAAAATCGCCATTATAGGCAAAAATGGCGAAGGAAAATCAAGCTTTCTAAAAGCCCTTATGGGAACTTTAAAACTAGATAGCGGTAGAGTGATTAAACAAAATAATGCTAGCATAGGCATGCTAAGCCAACAAGTAAGCTTTGAAAGCACCTTAAGTGTGAGCGAAGCCATCAAAAAAGAACTTGAAGAAATTTATCAAGCCTTAAAAGAATTTGAAAACTATAACGAAAAACTAGCTCTTGATCCAGAAAACAAAGATTATTTAAAAAAAGTAGATGAACTAAGTTTATTTATAGATTCAAAAGATGCATGGAATTTAGACCAAAAAATACAAAGAATACTAGAAGAGTTTAAACTATTAGAGTATAAAGACAGAGCACTTTGCTCTTTAAGTGGAGGCGAAATAAGACGCGTAGGGCTTTGCACGCTTTTGCTGAAAAATCCTGATATATTATTGCTTGATGAGCCAACCAACCACCTAGATGTATATATGAGTAGCTTTTTAGAAGAAAGATTAAAAGCTTCTAAGATGTGTGTTATTTTCATCTCCCATGATAGGTATTTTATCGATGCGATAGCACAAAAATGCGTAGAAATAGAAGCAGGAAAATTAAGCATTTTTGAGGGTGGGTATACGCAATATCTAGAAAAAAAAGCAGCTATTTTAGCCTCCTTAGCTAAAAGTCATGAAACCTTACTTAAGCAATTAAAAAGCGAAGAAGAATGGCTAAGAAGAGGAGTTAAAGCTAGACTTAAACGCAACGAAGGACGTAAAGAACGCATTTTTAAAATGCGTGAAGAAGCTAAGAAAAATCCAGGAGCTATCAAACGTTTACAACTTGAGATTAAAAGAGCGAGTAAAAATTTCAATCAAACCCAAAGTCAAAACCGTAAAAAAATGCTTTTTGAACTTAAAAATATCTCAAAATCCATAGCAGACAAGACACTTTTTAAAGACTTTAATGCACGAATTTTACAAGGTGAACGCATAGCCATAGTAGGTAAAAATGGCTGTGGTAAATCTACTTTTTTAAAAATTTTACTTGATCAAATTCCGCTTGATAGCGGGGAAATTAAAAGAGGTGAAGTTAAAATAGGCTATTTTGATCAAAGTAGAAGCTTACTCAATACTGATAAAAAACTTTTAGAAATTTTTTGCCCAAATGGTGGTGATCATATTCAAGTGCGTGGTAAAAATATGCATGTTTATGGGTATTTAAAACAATTTTTATTTCCAAAAGAATTTTTAGAACAAAGTGTGAGTGTGTTAAGTGGGGGCGAGAAAAACAGAGTTGCTCTTGCCTTGCTTTTTACTAAAGAATATGATGTATTAATCTTAGATGAACCAACAAATGATTTAGATATAGCTACAATAAATATCTTAGAAGAATATTTACTTTCTTTTGAAGGTGCGATTTTGCTTGTATCACATGATAGATATTTTGTTGATAAAATAGCAACTAAACTTTATGCTTTTGAAGAGAATGCAAATATTAACATAGAAGTTCTTTCTTATAGTGAGTATTTAGAAAATGAAAGAGAATACAAAGACTTTGAAGAATTTTCTAAAAGTTTAGAAACAAACACTACAACAAGTGCAAAAACAAAAGAAAAATCAAGTAAAAAACTAAGCTATAAAGAAAATGAAATTTTAAACTCATATCCTGATAAAATTCATAAATTAGAAGAAGAAATAAAAGAAATAAAAAATGCTCTAAGTAATCCTGCAATCTATCAAGAACTAGGTATAAATACCCTTTATGAAAAGCTAAATTCCTTAGAAAATGAACTTAGTATTTTAGAAGAAGCTTATTTTGAGGTTTTGGAAAAAAGTGAAAGTATTGATTAACTTTATATATTTTAAATAAGATAAAATTACTCAAATTTATTTAAGGAAAAATTATGACTTTAATAACTATTTTATGTATTTACACAGCCTTTTTGGTTTTTATATCTTATATGCAAATTTCTTTTTTAAAAAAAGAAAGAGAAAAGCATGCAATTATTTTAAATGAGCATGATTATAAAAATGCTGCAAATATCGCCATAGAAAATGAAAAATACAAAATCTTTTCTAATCTTTATAATCTGATGATTAATATTTCTTGGATTAGCTTTGGCTTTTTATATTTAAAAGAAATTTTCATCAAAGAAAATTCTACTTTAGAAAATACTTTATTTTTACTTACATTTTTATTGATTATTAGTATTTTAAATTTACCACTTAGTTATTATGAAAGCTTTATAAAAGATAAAAAACACGGCTTTTCAAATATGACTTTAGCACTTTTTATTAAAGATAGCATTAAATCTTTAGCTCTAATGCTTATTTTTGGCTTTTTAATCATCTATGCTTTAGTGTTTTGTTTTGAATTTTTTAGCACATACTGGTGGGTAGTGGCTTTTGCTTTAAGCTTTATAATCATACTTATTATAAATCTCATCTACCCTACTCTTATTGCACCTATGTTTAATAAAATGAAAAAACTTGAAGATGAAAATTTATTAGAAAAAATCACTAATTTAATGCAAAAATGTGGCTTTAGTGCAAATGGTGTTTATGTTATTGATGCAAGTAAAAGGGACAAAAGATTAAATGCTTATTTTGGTGGCTTATTTAAGAGTAAAAGAGTGGTGCTTTTTGATACACTTTTAAATGCTTTAAAAGAAAAAGAACTCATCGCTGTTTTAGGTCATGAGCTAGGACATTTTGTGCATAAAGATTTACTAAAAATGTTATTTTCTAGTGCTTTGATGCTTTTTGCTTTATTTTTTATCTTTGCACATTTACCAAGCTTTTTTTATATTGAAAGTCATTTAGATGGGGTTAATGCTGGAGTTTTTGTGCTTTTATTGATTTTTGGAAATATTTTTACTTTTATTATCTCCCCGCTACTTAATAAAATGAGTCAAAAAAATGAATTTAATGCTGACTTACATGGAGCAAAACTAAGTTCTAAAGAAGATATGAAAAATGCCCTCATAGCCTTAGCAAAAGAAAATAAAGCCTTTGTTAAAACAAGTAAAATTTACACTTTCTTTCATCTAAGCCATCCTTGTATTTATGATAGAATCAAAGCTTTGCAATGATTTCAATCAAACAAACTTTAAAGCAAGCTTACGCAAAAGATCCTACTCACAAAGAATATATACTTTTTATTCTTTGTGAGCTTTTGCAAAAAGATAAGGCTTGGATTTTTTTAAATCCTGAATTTCAAATCGATGAAAAAGTTTTTTTAGAATACGTAGATAAATTTTTAAATGGCGAGCCTTTTGAGTATTTATTTCAAAAAACACAGTTTTATGGTTTTGATTTTTTTACTAAAAAAGGGGTTTTAATACCGCGTTTTGATAGTGAAATATTACTTGAAAGATGCTTAGAAATTTTAGATCATAACTCTTTTAAAAATATACTTGAGATCGGCTTTGGGAGTGGAATTTTAAGTATCTCTCTAGCAAAGTTAAAGCAAATTTTTATACAAGCTTGCGATATTAATCCAAAAGCGCTAGAGCTTGCTAAAAAAAATGCAGATTTTCATAATGTTTCAAATTTAATTAATTTTCAACTTTGTGATTTTAAAACTATGCAAGGAAATTTTGACTTTATTTTTTCTAATCCTCCTTATATAAAAAATAATTATCCTTTGGATAAATGGGTGCAAAATGAACCGCATAATGCTTTATTTGGCGGGGATAAAGGTTGGGAAATTTTACATGAAATTATCCTTTTTGCCAAAAATCATAACACAAAAATCTTAGCGTGTGAGTTTGGCTATGATCAAAAAGCAATTTTAAATAAAATTTTAGAAGAAAATGATTTTAAAGCTACTTTTTATCAAGATTATAATGGATTTGATAGAGCCTTTGTTGCGTGGAATTTAAAAAATTAGACTATAATTATCTTTTTATAGGAGAAAATATGAAATCAATATATTTATTTTTACTAGCAAGTTTAATTGGGATTGAAATTAGCATAGGCGTATTTTTAGCTCCGACTATATTTTATCCTGCTAAATTCATAGGCGAAGGGGTTTTAACTCATTTTCAAAGCGGACTTTTAATGACACACATTTTTGTGCAATTTGGTTATGTTTTGCTAGGTGTGAGTGTTTTATCTACTTTAATGGAAATTTTCTCATTTAAGGATAAAAATTTAACTTTTAAAATAAATTTTTCAAAATTTATGCTTTCTTTAATCATTTTGGCACTAAGTTTGCTTTTTGTATTTTACTTCACTGCTTATGTTTTAGAAGCACAAAGCTTAGGAGAAGAAGCAACTAAGACTCAGGAATTTATAAAAATTCATGCTGCAAGTGAAGTTGTGATGAAAATTATCATGTTATCACAAGTAATTTTGTTTTTTTTAAATTTTAAAACAAAAAAGTGATATAATAAAATAAGTCTTTAAAAGGAGTCAAAGATGAAAATAGGCGATATAGGAACAACTCAACAAAACCATTACTTAAATCAAGCTCAAAAAAGCCAAGAAAAAGCTTTAGAAAATATAGCCGCAATGCGTTCTATAGACGGGAGCGATGGGGCAAATTTAGCCATAGCTGATTCTTTAAGAAGTCAGTATAGCACTATAGATCAAGGTATTTTAAACGCTTATGATTCAGTGGGTGTTTTACAAATTGCAGACTCAGCGCTAAATAATATCTCAGCTACTGCAGATAGACTTAATGAACTTTCAGTACGCTCAAATAGTGCTGCATTAAATGATAGACAAAAAAGTATGCTAAATACCGAAGCAAATAAACTCATCAGCTCAATCAATGATGCATTTTCAAATGCAACTTTTAATGGAAAAAATGTTTTCCAAAGTATGGATTTTGTTGTTGGATCTGGGGTTGAAAGTATCAATTTAAATCAACCAAGCACAGCAAATTTAAGCCTTGAAAACCAAGATGGAATTCGTGATTTTCAAGATCAAGTAGGTTCTTTACGCGCAGATATTGGTGCTGGGATTAATGCTATCCATTCTAATATCAACTCATCTTTGCAAACTAGCATTAACACTAAAGAAGCTGAAAGTAAATTGCAAAATAATGACTTAGCACAAAATATCAATGATTTTAATGCAAATTACCTAAAAGAAAATGCATTTTTATTTGCAAATGCTCACTCAAATGTAATGCTACAAACTAAATTAGCAAGTCTACTTCAATAATAAAAACTCCCAAATAAGGGAGTTTTTTAAGGAAAAATATGCAAGATAATGCTTTATTAAAGCAAGTTTTAAAACATCCTTTATATGAAAAAATTCAAAAACTTAGCACAAAAGTTCAAAACTCAAATTACCTTATAAATGAAAGTTTTGATATTTTTTGTGATAAAAGCTTAGATGATGAGATTAAGGACATTGCCTTGGAATTAAAACCTTGGCGCAAAGGACCTTTTAAAATCAATGATTTGTTCATAGATACAGAGTGGCAAAGTTTTATTAAATTTAACATATTAAAGCCTTATATGCAAGAAATCAAAGACAAAGTGGTTGCGGATATTGGTTGTAATAATGGTTATTATATGTTTAAAATGCTTGAATTTAATCCTTCAAAGCTCATAGGTTTTGATCCTTCTATTAAGTATTATTTGCAATTTTTACTTTTAAACTCCATTGCAAAAACTCCTATACAATATGAGCTTTTAGGTGTGGCTGATGTACCAAATTATGGCATAAAATTTGATGTGATTTTTTGTCTTGGCGTAATTTATCATCGTAGTGATCCTATAGCCATGCTAAAACAACTCAAGCAATCTTTAAATAAAGATGGCATAGTTTTTTTAGATACTATGTATATAGAAGATGAAAGAGAAATTGCACTTATTCCTCAAAAAACTTATTCAAAAATACCAAATATTTTTTTCATTCCGTCGATATTGGGTTTAAGAAATTGGTGTTATAGAGCTGGATTTAGTGAATTTGAAGTTATAGCAACTAAACAAACTGATTTTGAAGAACAAAGAAAAACACTATGGATTGATTCTTATTCTTTAGATCAATTTTTAGATGAAAACGACTCAAATTTAACTTGCGAAGGCTATGAGGCACCAAAAAGAGTTTATGTTAAATTAAAGGTGTAAAAATGGCAAGAACAGTAAGTGCTGTTAGCATAGAAGAATTAATAGATCCAGAAGAATTAAATCGCATTAAATCAGAACTTATCACTTGTCCAGGGATAAACAATACTTTAGCAGGAAGCATTTCTCATATAGAAAAAAATTTCGCCAAGGGTATTTTAATCACAACTCATGATATGGCAGTAGATGAGTTAGGATTAGTGCATAGTGGTTTTGTATTTAATGCAGCAAATTATATAGCACAAGCTGCAATCAATAAAGAATTTAGTGTATTAATAGGCTCAAGAAGCTTTTTTTATGCTCCTTTAAAAGTTGGAGATGTTTTAAATCTTGAAGCAAGCGCTCTATTTAGCGACGACTCAAGAAAAAGAGAGGTTAAAGTAGTTGGTTTTGTCAATGAGATTAAAATTTTTGACGCATCATTTCAAGTAATTACCACCGATGATCATATATTTAAATTAAAACAAAGTCAAAGCACAAGCTCTAGCAGTCAAAACCAACAAGAAACCTCCAAGCAAGATGCTACTCCAGAGGAATTAAATGCTGTTTTAAAAGGAATCGGGGGTTAAAGGTAAATCCACCCAATTCTTTGGGCATTCTTTATGGTAAGTCCCGCTTGCATCATAATATTCTTTACAATCATCATAAAAGCGGTTTGAAATTCCTCTTTCATTTACAAAACAACCGCCAAAAAATAATGCTAAAAATCCAATGAAAAATATTTTTTTAAACATCTCTTTTCCTATTTTAATCTTATTTGTTTACGCCATTTGTAAGGCTCTATAGGATTTTCATCAACCCATAAACCTTTTTTGTTTTCTTTGGCATAATTTTGCTCATTTACATATAAATCACTATAATGTTCATAAGCCCAAGCAAAGCCATTTTTAACCATAACTTGATTGATATCTTTATCATTTAATATACAATGGCTAAAATTCTACCATATTTATCCTCATCTTTTACATTCAAAACAACTTCTTTATTTAATACAATAGCTTTTAAAAATTGCGTAGCCATCTTTCCATAAGCTTGATCACTCTCAGGCGCGTCTATACCAAAAAGTCTGATTTTAAGCTTTTCATCTTCAAATTTAGCCTCAATAGTATCCCCATCTATCACGCGACTTATTTTAGCATTAATATACGAGCCGCTATCATAATTTAAAATATAAGCAAAAGCAAACAAAAAAAGTACAATTAAAAATTTCTTTGGATCTTTTAATAAAGTTATCAATAATTTAATTTGCTTTTTAGAAATTTTCATTTAAACCTCATCTATATAAAAATATGCCATAATTACAATAAAAAGGAGATTTTATGCAAGAAATTATACAAAATTTTAAACAAATTACTCAAATACCTCATTGTAGTTTCCATACTGAAGAATTAAAAAATTTTCTCATTGACTTTGCTAAAAGTCAAAACTGCCAAGTAAGTGTTGATAAAGCAGGTAATATCCATGCATATAAAGGAAACCCTAAAATTTGCTTACAAAGTCATTATGATATGGTTTGCATGGGAGAAGCTCCAAATATACAAATGTATGAAGAAAATGGATATTTAAAAGCTAAAAACTCAAGTTTGGGTGCAGATAATGGTATAGGTGTGTCATTAATGATGCAAGCTTTAAAAGAATTTGAAAATATCGAATGTCTTTTTACTAATGATGAGGAAGTTGGCCTTTGTGGAGCAAATAATCTTACCCATATTTTGATTTCAAACAAGCTGTTAAATTTAGATCACGAGAGTGATGATGAAGTTGTTATAGGTTGTGCTGGCGGTGTGGATATTTTTGCTAGCTTAAACTTAGAAATAGGCGAAAAAGAAGGTGAATGCTATGAAATAGAGGCAATTGATTTTAAAGGTGGGCATTCAGGGATTGATATAGTAAAAAATATTAAATCATCTATTAAAGAAGCAAGTTATTTTATCACTCAAAACCAAGGCGAGCTTTGTGAATTTAGTGCAGGTGAGAGGATCAACTCCATACCAAAACATGCTAAAATCATAGCATTTTTTAAAAATCCTCCAAAAGAAAATAATCATTTTAAAGTAAATTATCTAGGTAAAATCAAAAGAACATATTATAAAAATTCTCAAATCATTTTAAATCTTATCAATGCTTTTGCACAAGGTGTTAGAACTTTTAATCATCAATTAAATTTAGTCCAAACAAGTATCAATCTTTCATTAGCTTATGAAAAAGAAGGCAAATTTCATTTTGAACTTTTTGCAAGATCAAATGATTTACAAGAGCTTAAAACTATAGAATTTGAAACCTTAACTTATTTTAAAATGCAAAATTGTGAAGTTTTAAGTGCGAATTTTTATCCACCTTGGGCTAATAAAGATACTAATTTTGGAGAAGAAATTCTAAGCTATTTTAAAAAAGAAAATCCAAATGCCAAACTTTACACTATACATGCTGGTTTAGAATGTGGTATTATCAGTGAAAAACAACCGCTAGAATGTTGCTCCATAGGGCCAAATATCCATAGCCCTCACTCAACAGATGAAAAATGTGAAATAGCTTCTATTGAAAAAATCAGCAAAATTCTTTTTGCTGTCTTAAAAAATTACCAATAAGCAAAAAACCAATATTTTGACAAACAAATTCAAAATATTGGTAAATATTTATTTAAATAAGAAAAAAATTTTATTTACTATTAATAAAACTTACACTATACTCTCGCATATTTTAAAAACAAGGAGAGAGTATGGAAATGCTAACTAGCCTTAGCGAAGGCACTCAATTTAGTATCCAACTAGCCGTAGTTCTCATTTGTCTTTTCTATGGGGCAAAAAAAGGTGGTATCGCTCTAGGTTTATTAGGCGGTATAGGTTTATTAGTTTTAAGTTTTGGTTTTGCTGTAGCACCTGGAAAACCTTCAATCGATGTTATGCTTACCATATTAGCTGTTGTTGTTGCTAGTGCAACTTTACAAGCTAGTGGTGGTTTGGATGTAATGTTGCAAGTAGCAGAAAGAGTTTTAAGAAAAAATCCTAAATTTTTAACCATCTTAGCTCCTTTTGTAACTTGCTTTCTGACCATGCTTTGTGGAACCGGACATGTTGTTTATACTATGATGCCTATTATTTATGATATTGCTATTAAAAATGGCATACGCCCAGAAAGACCAATGGCTGCTTCTAGCATTTCTTCTCAACTTGGTATTATAGCAAGTCCTGTTTCAGTTGCTGTTGTAAGTTTAACCGCATTACTTTTAAATCCAGAAATCAATAAACATCCTTTAGCGGGATTTGATGGCTATGTAGATTTACTTGCTATTACTATACCTTCTACTTTAGTGGGTGTTTTAGCTATAGGAATTTTTTCTTGGTTTAGAGGAAAAGATCTTGATAAAGATGCAGACTTTCAAGCTAGAATTAAAGATCCAGAGCAAAGAGAATATATCTATGGCGATAGCAAAACTCTTCTTGGGCAAAAACTTCCAACTATTCAATGGGTAGCTATGTGGATTTTCTTAGGTGCTATTGCAATAGTGGCTATACTTGGAGCCTTCCCAGAGCTTAGACCACAATTTACCTCAAAAGGCGTTACTAAACCTATGAATATGGTTGCAACCATTCAAATGTTTATGCTTTTAGCAGGTGCAGCACTCATCATCTTTACTAAGCTTGATGCAAGTAAAATTGCAAAAAATGAGATTTTTAAATCAGGTATGATAGCTTTAGTAGCTGTTTTTGGAATTTCTTGGATGGCAGATACTATGTTTGCAGTACATACTCCTATGATGAAAGAATCTTTAGGAAATATCGTTATAGAACACCCTTGGACTTATGCAGTTATGCTTTTATTAATTTCTAAATTTGTTAATTCTCAAGCAGCAGCGATTGCAGCATTTGTACCACTTGCATTAGGTATTGGTGTTGAACCAGGTATTATCATTGCTTTTGCAGCAGCTTGCTATGGATATTATATTTTACCAACCTATCCAAGTGATCTTGCAACTATACAATTTGACAGATCAGGTACTACAAAAATAGGTAAATTTGTTATCAATCACAGCTTTATCTTACCAGGTTTAATTGGTGTTATTGTTTCTTGTATAGTAGGTTATTTCTTAGCTTTAGGTGCAGGATATTTATAAAAACTAAAGGGCTTTAAAAAAGCCCTTTTTTTTATTTAAATGCTTTTTCTAAATCAATAGGCATAACCTGATAACCAGTACTTGCTCCACTAAAACGAATTTGCACCGAAGGTTCTTTAGCCCCCCCCCATTTAAACTCATCTATTTCAGGTTTTGGTTCTCCTATAGCAACACCCTTGCTTAAATCAAAAGCCATGCCAGCACTAGCGCTATAAACCATAATAGAATTTTTATCTTTATAATACTCAGTTAAAGAAGTAATAGGTGAAAACCATTCATTACCTCTTTGCTTTCCGTATTCCCAAATTTGCTCTACGGTTTTATTTTTTTGATCTATTTTATATGCAACCGCTCTTGAATATTTCATCGAAGCAAAAGCAGGTTGTGTTATAGCTCTTGCATCGCCATTATCAAAAGCTGTAATGTAAATATATCTTTTATTAGATTTTTCATCTATTCTAAAGGCAGTATGCTGTGTCCATGTAAAATCAAAGCCACCTTCCTTGTTTTTATAACCAGGACATTTACTATAATCATCTTCACAAATTATATTTTTGCCATTTTTATCAATAGGTTGTAAAAGTGCTTTTTTATACTTTTCTCCCCAGCCCTTATGTGCTCCTAGTATCCATTTTACTTTTTTATCACGTCCGATTTTTATAATAGCGCTTTGATGACGACTTGAAATGATAATGCTATCATCACTTGGATCATAATCTACACTATTTACATGAGTCCAGTTACGCCCTACTCCAGTGCCTGCTATATCCCCAAAAATTTCACTTGTATCCATTTTGGCTAATTCTTCATTGCTTAAAGTTTTACCCGCTTTTGAAACATCTACATTTAAACAAACAGCACCTTGATCTAAAACTTTGATAATATTAGCTCTATATGGATCTAAAATTTCAAAAAGCCTCCACTCATCTGCTACATTGCCATTTTTATCAACTTCTATTATCACATCACGCACCGAACGCACATTTTTACCATCAGGACGCTTAACATTAGCCAAGGCCACTCTTAAAAGATAATTACCATTTGGCATTTGGCTCATAGAATGAGAAAAATCTATATAAGAAGAAGGTAAAAGGCGGTTAAAAATTTCTCTACCCATTAAATCATATTTTACATATCTTTGACCAAACCCAAAGCTTAACGCTCCATCTGAGTTTTGTCTAAAGCCCATCATAATGCCACGATTATAAATATTGTTTTTATCCATTAGTTTATCATTATCTAAATACCAACGAATTTCACCCTTTGTATCGACAATAAAGACATTAGAAGCCTCATCCCATTCTAAAGCACCACCACTTGGGTTATTCCATATAGCTTGAGAGCTTTTTGCGCTGTATTTTCCTGGAGTATTATTTACTAGATACAATCTATCTTCAAATTCTTTATCTACTTTAATCACTTCCACTTTTTCAAAAGGCACACCTCTTTGCATAAGACTTCCACTTGGCTCTATATTTACCCCACTAGTTGCTATTTTATATACCTCATCTATTATTTTTTCACTTTTTCCAAAAGCACTTTTAGCATAACTTACTTTTACTGTATTAAAATACGATGGATAAAGTCCAAAAACAGGAATTCCCCCATAAGTTTTGATTTTACTAGGGCTAACCTTATAAGATATAGTTTGCCCATTTGGTTTTGGAACTATAGTTACGCTTACATCGCTTAGTTTATACCCTCCATCCATAATTACAGCGCTAAGCGGAGATAAACCATAAGGATTAAGCTTTATAGCTCCAATTTGTCCTTGCACTTGATAATCCACTTTAGCACCACTCATCCCACCTATACCAAAAGCAACATTAGGTAATAAAGCCATGCTTGCAAGCAAGCTAACGCTAATGATTTTTTTAAATTTCATATTTTTTCCTTTTTTAGCGGATACATGTCACTTAGCAGAAAGTTCTTTAACTATACGGATTAGTTCTTCCAAAGAAGTGATATATTCAGGATTGATTTGATATTTACCATTTACCACAAAAGCAGGTGTGCCATAATTTCTTGAAATTTCATTAGCCACATCATAAGCAGCTAAAAGCTCTTTGGCTTCTTTAGTTTGTAAAAATTTTTGCAATTCTTCTTTGCTAGCACCAATAGCATTTAAACCTATTTTATAAAACAAATCAAGATTATTTAAATTTAACTTTTGCTCAAAATGACTTATAAAATACACATCAGCAAGCTTATAAGTAAGACTTTTTTCACTAGCAACATCTAAACCTAAGGATTTTTCTTTAAAAGAAGCTAAAGCAAACATCTCATTTAAAGCACCACCATACTCACTCATAGAACTTACCGAAAAAAGATCATATTTTAAATTTGGCAAAACCTCTTTAACCTTTGCTAAAGTGTGAAATTGATGATGGGTGTAACAATGAATGCAACGATAAGAAAATACCTCTATTAGAGAATTTTGTGCATTTGGGATAGGTGTTTTTAAAGTAATATACTCTTTACCCTCACTTAACGCATTTGCATTTATAGCAAAACTGAGCGTACAACAAACAATCAAAAAAATATTTTTTAAATTCAATTTTAACTCCTATATCATGATATTGCAATATAATTATATTGCAATATCATAAACATCAGGATTCAACCACACCTCCAGCATCTTTTCTTGATTGCTCACTAGATTGAACCATAATTCCTTTTGTATATTTCAACAGTTCCTCCCATTCTTTCTTTTGTAGCAAGATGCCTTTTTGAACACTCTCTTCGTAATTTTTTTCAATAATATCATGAGAAATACTTACATTCTCATCATTTCTGATTAAAGGATTTTTAGAAATTTCAATATAAAGTGCTCTTTCATCTAAATCACAAGGTATATTTTTCATTAAAACATCTGGAAAATCTTCATTATTTTTTATAAAGTATTCCACATACTGAGATTGTTTTATGTCATACCAATAAGCTTTAACATATAAATTTTTATTTGACAATCTTTTTAACTGAGAATACACAAAATATCTATTATAACATTTTGAAATTTTTATATTTAAAGAATTATATTGATTTAGAAAATCGAGTGCATACGCAATAATAATTTGAATATGACACAATATGCTATGATTATTAAGATCAACACTTAAATACTCGTTTGTAATATTTAGTGTTATATCTAAATTGTCGCTTTTTAAATAAGGTGCAGCTTTAAGAAAATTTGATAATCCATTTAATCCAGCCATTTGCATGTCAATAACCATAGATGCAATTAAATCAGCTTCCCCAAGATTTAATTTTAATCCATTATAAGCTTTAATACAAGCAGCTTTGAGTTCGTTTTTAGAAACATAAACATTATTACTAGATAAATCACAAACACTATGCTTATTTTTTGGCAATAATGGAAACATCCACTCATTAGCATGAATTTCATCCATTAAAGGTGCATTCTGAAACAATGTCACTTGAACCCATCTATCTGATCTTGGATCATACTTTGTTGCACCAAACATAGACAATTTAGCTCTTAAAAGATGCATAGGCAAAAAGTCTTTTGCTAAAACATTAGCTCTTATATCACCCATTACACAATTTCCCATAGTCCAAACTCTTCTAGCTATAGATGTAAAACAAGGGTTTTCTAATAAAAATTTACTTATATGTAAATAATCATCCTGATTTTTTAAAGCATTGTAAAATTTAACCACTTGCCTAGCAATATCTAAAGGTTGTTCTAGTTCATCTCCATTATCAATACCTCTTACTCCAAGCCTAGGCTCTTCTTTTTCTTCAGATATATACCAAAACCAATAATTATTTTCAGGATTTTCAAAATTAATACCTAAAGCCCAATCATATTTTTTCTCTATTACATTTTTAATTTCAGAAATTTTAACACCAGTAAGTTCTAATGGAGTTTCATCGATTGTCATCATTTTATCGTGTATATCAACTAATTCAGGATACAGTTCTAATAAACACGAAAGTACGATTTCTTGTGCTTCCAAAGAATATTTTTTTGTATATTCTACAAATTCCTCAATAACCATAGAAGCATTTATTTTTGTTTTTATTTCTTTTACTATATAAGAAAGCTCACTTGAAGCTATTTTGTTTAAATTATCTTGCCTTGAATCTATTGTTGTTATTTCCTTAAGATGTAAACTTGCTCTTTTTAAATAATCAATCAATTCTTTAGCCTTACTCATATCAAGCTTTTGTTGCATAACTTTTGACAAAGCTAATTCTCTTTGATAAAGCCAATTATCAACAACTTTTGGGTGTTTAATCAAATAAGGAGCCATACCAAGTCCAGTAGCATTTCCCACGCCTAAATATCTTTGAATATCTCTATCAAGTTCTACAGCTTTATCTCCACCACGCTGTTTGGCTATATAATTTACCCAATCTAAACTAAATTGCCTTACAACATAAACAGCGCACATTTCAGCAGAAAATGACTGAGAAAAATCTCCATTTTTTTGCAGATTATCAAAATCAGAAATTCCAAATTTTCCACTTCCATATACAGCTGTGGTTCTTAATATATAACCAACTTTAGCTAGTTCATCTAAATCAGGTTGTTTTCCATTAGCTAAAGAATTAACAATATATTCAAAAATTCTTACACTTTTATTGGCCCTTGCTAAAACAAAAGCATTGTTAAAATTTCTACCAGCTTCTTGCAGTGGAACATTTTCTTTTAAAACAGTCAATAATCCACTATCAATCTCTCCATTTACAAAAGTAAAAGTAACATCCCACTTATTTGCTATAACTCTATCATTTCTTTCTTCATCTTTTATATAATTAGCAAATATAACAAGATGATATATTCCATGAGGTGTTCTAACTTGATATATTACATCACCAAATCCTTTATCATCTAAGTCCCATAAAATATTTTTTAATACCCATTTTTCTTGAGCAATTTTCCTCATCAAAGTTCTAGTAAAACTAAGTCTAGATGAGTGCATAGAGCCTAGTCTTTCTAAAGACATGACTTCTTGTGGACTTCTTAATTTCATATCATTTTTCATTTTGTCTCCTTTTTTGTATTAACGTAAATTTTGCTCATCTGCCATTTTAATTGCAATCTGTATAGAGTTCCATAAGGTTGGTAATAATATAAACGAAACAGGCACAGCAGTAATTACTATAAATGATTGTAAAGCCGAAATTCCTCCCTGTCCAATAGATATTAAAATAATTGCCAATACCCCCATTAAAATTCCCCAAAAAGCTCTAAGAAGCTTACTAGGTTCAGTGTTCCCACTAACAATAACACTCATAGTGTAAGTCATAGAATCACCAGTTGTAATAATAAAAATAGCTGCTAATATCAAAAATAATGCTGAAATAAATGTTGACAATGGCAACGACTGTGTTATTGCTATTAACGCAGCAGGTATATTAAAACCTTTAAAAGCAGAGCTTATGCTGCCTGGATTTTCTATTTCAAAATACAATCCTGTTCCACCAACAATAGTAAACCAAAACATTGTAATAATTGGCGCGCAAATACTTACAGCTATAATAAGCTCTCTTAAAGTCCTACCTCTTGAAATTCTAGCAATAAAGATAGCCAATACTGGACCATATCCTAAAAACCACCCCCAAAAAAACAAAGTCCAAGATGCAAGCCAAACAGTATCTTCTCTATAAGTAGCCATAGGTATAAAATTTTGTATCAAAGTTCCAACACCTTGAACATAAACATCCAAAATAAATTTTGTAGGACCAAAAATAAAAATAAAAAACATCAAACCTACAGCTAAAATAACATTCCATTTACTAAGAATTTGAATGCCTTTTGCTAAACCCCTAAGCGAAGATATAGTATAAACTAAAATAGCCAAAATAATAATACTCATTTGAGTGATTATATTATCTGGTATTTGAAAAATCATATTTAGTGCATAAGAAATTTGTAAACCTAAAAATCCTATAGGTCCTATAGTACCAGCAGCAACAGCCACAATACAAAAAGCATCTATTAAAGAACCAATCCATCCGTGTATAACTTTATCACCAAAAATAGGATAAAGAATAGTTCTAGGTCTTAAAGGAAGGCCTTTTTCATAGTGTAAATACATTAGCACTATTGTGGTAATAGTTCCAGAAACAGCCCAAGATAAAAAACTCCAATGCATGTAAGATTGCGCTAGAGCTTCTGTGATTTTTTGAAAAATATTACTAGTATTTCCAAATACAGGAGATGGAGAAACAAAATGAGCTATAGGCTCTCCAGCAGCCCAAAAAACACCTCCGCCTGCAAGTAAAGTACACATAATAATAGATATCCATTGAAATGTACTCATTTCAGGATTTTTAATATTACCCAAAACTACGCCGCCTGTTCTTCCCCAACTAAGCCCGATTCCAATAATAAAAGTCAAAAGTAATAAAATTTGCCAATAAGCACCAAAGTATTTTGCTGAGACATTAAAACCAAACTCAACAATCATACTGAGTAATTTTGAATCAATTAAAGCTATTACAACAAATATCATCAAAAATCCACTACTACAAATTAAAGTCAACTTATCAATACGAGTGTTATTTTTAGGAGTATTGTTTAACATTTTAACTCCTTAACAAGTTTGAGCTTTCAAGCCATCTTGTAAAAAATGAAACCAATTAAGACCCATTATTTTTTTTACATCATTCTCAGAAAACCCATAATTAATCAATCCTTTATAAATATTATGTAAGCCACTAGAATCATCAAACCAAGACACATTTTTAGGCCATGTGGAATTAGTAGCACTGCCTTCGCCATAATCTTTTATCTTAGACCATCTACCATTGCGCATCCATTCTAATACATCTAATGGTTGATTTAAGCATAAATCACTTCCTATACCTATATGATCAACCCCTATCATATCTGCCAAATCAGCACTCATTTTACAAAAATCATCCAATGTACAATCACTTCCATTTGGCAAATGAAAAGGATATAAAGACAAACCTATCAAACCTTTTCTCTTGGCTAAAGCTTTTATCACCTCATCACTTTTATTTCGCAATCCATTATGCGCAAATTTAGGATTAGCATGAGATATACATATAGGGCGAGACGATATGTCAATAGCTTCCAATGTTGATCTATCACTACTATGAGACATATCAACAATCATACCAACCCTATTCATTTCTTCAATCGCTTGTTTACCAAAGCGAGTAATGCCACTATCGTTTTTTTCATAACAACCAGTAGCCAATAAGCTTTGATTATTATAAGTTAGCTGCATAATTAATAAACCAAGCTGTCTCATAACAGATATTAATCCTATTTCATCATCAATCAAAGAACAATTTTGTGCTCCAAAAAAAATCCCTACCTTATTTTGAGCTTTTGCTTTTAAAATATCTTCGCTTGAAAAAACAGGCAATATATATTCATCAAATTCTTCAAAAAATCTATGCCATTGGGAAAATCTAGTGAGTGTTTCTCTAGCATTTTCATGATATACTAAAGTAACATGCACAGCACTAACACCGCTTGATTTTAAAAATTTAAAATATTCTTTATCCCATTTGCAATATTGCAAACCATCTATAATGATATCTTTCCCAAACATAACCACCTCCTTTTTGTAAACAACATTTAATAAGCTTTTACATAAGTTGTTTTTACAACTGTGTAAAATTCCTTCGCATAAGAACCTTGCTCTCTTGGACCAAAGCTAGATTCTTTTCTGCCTCCAAAAGGTACATGATAATCTGTTCCAGCTGTAGGAAGATTAATCATAACACAACCACTTTTTGCTTCTTTTTTAAATATGTTTGCATTTTTTAAACTCGATGTTACAATCCCTGAAGTCAATCCAAAACGAGTACCATTATTAAGCGCAACAGCTTCTTGTAAATCTTTTGCTTTAATCACACATGCTAATGGAGCAAAAATTTCTTCCTGATTAACATCCCAATCATTTTTAGTATTAATAAATAAAGTAGGAGACATATAGTAACCATTTTTATCAAGTGATAATTTTTCACCGCCAAATACCAATTCCGCTCCAAGATCTTTAGCTCTTTGAACCCACTTGAAATTAGATTCAAATTGTTTATTATCGGCTACTGGTCCCATAAAAATTCCATCATCTAAGCAATGGCCAACCTTTAATGTTTTCATTCTAGAAACCATTTTCTCAACAAAAGCATCGTGAATACTTTCCATAACAATCAAACGAGAACTTGCTGTGCATTTTTGTCCAGTACCCGAAAAAGCTCCTGCAATAGCACACTCAACAGCAAGATCAAGATCTGCATCATCCATAATAACTAAGGCATTTTTACTACCCATTTCTAATTGACATTTAACAAAATTTGCAGCCGTAGCACGTGCTATTTTTCTACCAACATCAACAGATCCAGTAAAAGAAAGTGCGTTGATATTTCTAGAATTGATAATAGTCTCACCAACTTCTCCACCACTACCTAAAACTAAATTAAATACACCACTTGGCAATCCATGCTCATGAATAATCTCAGCCAAAGCTACAGCAGAAGCTGGAGTGGTATTAGCTGGTTTCCATACTATACTATTACCAAAACAAAGAGCAGGAGCTATTTTCCAAGAAGCTGTTGCGATAGGGAAATTCCAAGGAGAAATAATACCAACAACACCAACAGCCTCTCTTGTAATCTCAACATCAACACCACTTCTTACAGATGCTGCATTTTCCCCAATTTGCCTTAATACTTCAGCTGCATAATATTGAAAAAATTGACCCGATCTAAACGCTTCTCCTTTTCCTTCTATTTTTGTTTTTCCTTCTTCTAGGGATATAATTTTTCCAATCTCATCGCTTCTATTCATTAAAGATTCACCGATTTTATAAAGCAAATTTGCCTTTTCTTCTAAAGGAGTTTTTTCCCAAGAAATTTGAGCCTCTTTGGCAGCATCAATAGCTAGCTCTACTTGTTTTTTATCAGCCTGTGCTACATCCCCTAGATCATTATCAATATCAGATGGATTAATATTTTTTATAGTATTAGCACCCTCTACCCATTGACCATTAATATATAAACCCTTAGTACAATCTAACATTTTATCTCCTTTATAATTTTAATTATGAGTTTGCGCATAAACTACAAATTCAACCAGCATTTCTTCTCTAGCCAAACCAGAAACAATAAATGCAGCTCTATTTGGATAAACTGTATTGAAATAGGTTGAATATACCGAATTTACAAATTTTAAATCTTCTCTTTTTGTAACATAAATTAAAATCTGTAACACATCATCTAATTTAGAACCAGCACATTCTAAAGTATGAATAAGATTTGAAAAAACTTGTTTGGTTTGCGCTTCTATACCACCAGTAACAACCTCTCCATTTTTATCAATAGGAATTTGTGCTGTATATAAAATATTATTTGATACAACCGCCCATTCTAATGGAGATTTTGAGGGGAATAATTTTGTTTTAACCGCTATTTTACTTGACATACAACTCCTTTTTGTATTGTTATATTTTCAAGTCTATAGGAAAAAAACTTAATAAATACTTAATGCCGACAATAAATATATTATATATTTTATTACCTTGAAAAAACTTATAAATATGTGAATATTGGTAAACACATCTAAAAGATATTCCTATGATTAAAACATCAAATAAGTTAGTAAGGTGGTTTTAGTTGTAAAATTGAATATATACTTATTATATGATTATATCAAATCAAATATTGTTTAACAAAATTCTCAAAATAATCAATAATATCATCAACATATTCCAAAGCTTTTTCTGTGTTTTTTTGATACACAGCTTTTAATATATTCTTGTGTTTTTCTTTTACAATATCATGTTGACTATTTTGAGCATAGCGATACCAAAATCTCCTTGAAATCCCTTGCACGTTTCTCAATTCTTCGTAAATAAAATAATTTTTAGAAGCTTTAGCTAATACATCTTGTCTTTTATCAAGCCATGATAAAAAATTTATTTCATCATAATTTTCAATTTCATTTAAAAGTTCATTTATAGCTTTTTTATCATCCTCAGTAAGTCTTTTTATAGCACATTCTATACAAAGTTTCAAAATAACTCTTCTTACTTCCAAAAGTTGCATTTGTAAAGAAGCATTCATTTGTGGAACCATTATTCCTGCTTTTGATATATTCACTAAATAACGTTTTGAAAGCAACAATAATGCTTCTCTTACAGGCGTACGTCCAACATCAAGCATATTTGCTATGCCCTGTTCTGTCAAAATACTACCAGGCTCTATTTCACAAAAAACTATTCTTCTTTCTAATTCATCATATACTTGTTCGGCTAAAGTTTTATTTTTCACTTTTTTCATGTAATTTCCAAATATAAAATAAAAATTATAGAATAATATCTAATTATTAATGTATTTAAGACAGAATATTAATGATTAAAATTCATAATTGATATTCAATTTACTTTAAATATAATGTATTATAAAAAAACAAAAAAGGATTTTAAATGCAAATACGAATTTATTATGAAGATACCGATGCAGGTGGAGTGGTATACCATAGCAACTACTTAAAATTTTGCGAAAGAGCAAGAAGTGAGATTTTTTTTCAAAAAAATGCAAAAATTTTTGACAAAAGCATAGGACATTTTCTACTTACAAAAGCAAATTGTAACTTTTTAAAACCCGCTAAACTTGGAGATCTTATAGAAGTAAAAACATTTATCACAAAGCTTAAAAAAGCCTCAGTTTGTATAAAACAAGAGATTTACAAAGATAGCACTAAGCTTTTTGAGGCTGAATTTACCCTAGCCTTTTTAAAAAATGAAAAAGTAGCCCCTATAGATGAGGCTATAGCTAGGGTTTTTACTGATCTTGCAAAGGAGCAAAACCTAAGCCTTGCGAGCGTATGATCTTAACCTTATAGTCAAATTGATTATCATTTAAGCTCTCATCGAAAATTCTTTGAGAGTCTTTGTCTAAAAACTGCGTATAAAAATAATCAAGTCCTACACTAGTTGCATACGCTATCCAGTTATAGTTAATATTTTGCGAAAAAAGCTCATTAAGATAGCTTAGAGTTTGATCCTCATTAGAAATGGAATTTGCTAGCAAAAGTTTTTTTCTATCGTTAATTTGTGTTAAACTTAACAAAATAGGATTATAATTAATCTGAGTTGATAACAACACAAAAGGTTCTATATCATAAGTTCTTATTTGCGAGCTTATGAGCGCTGTTTTTATCAAAGAAGTATTTAAAATAATACTAGAATCTTGAAAACTTCTATTTTGATTTAAAATACTTCTAAAATCAAATTTAGAACTATTAATAGTGTAAATTTTCTCGCTACCATTACCTGCGTTTAAAACATTCTCATCTAAGCGATTTGCCAAAGGCGTTCCATCTGAAAAAATAATATTTTTACCATTTGAATACTCTAAAAGTCTTTGAATTTGTTTTTGATAATCTATACTTCCAAAATATACATTTTCATTTTGCGTATCAAAATTTCTTTTGTGTGCAGTTGGTATGAAAACTTTTACATTTAAATCAAGATTTTCTTTTAATAAATTTTTCACACCCTTATCTGTAAAACCTGCTATGATATAGTTAAATTTTTCATCTTGAGCCTGTTTAAGTGCTTTAGCTATCTTGCTCTCATCTTCTGTACCTATTAAAAATACCTTTACTTTTATCTGCGCTCTTTGTCTTAGCAAATACGCTATGCTTGAATTTATAATAGTATTAGAATAACTTTTAATCGTTTGCTCAGGTATAATAATAGCTAGTTTTACACTAGCATTTTTTTGAATTCTTTTTTCAAAATCTATAATGGAGTTTAAAAGTTTAGTATAGATATTAACCAAAAGTTCATTTGCATTATCATTGTTAAATCTTGATAAAAAATTAAAATAAAGTCCTGTTTCTAGCAAAGTAAATAAACAATCATTGTCACAATTTTGAAATTCTAAATTAGGATAAAAAGACTCGCTAGGTTCTATGGGTGATGGCTTTTGTTCTTTTGCAAAAACACTTAAAGTTAAAACAAAACTCATCATCAAACAAACTAAACTTTTTCTCATAAATAACCTTTTATTTTTTTAATATCATCTATAAATTCAGTATAAAAGCTAGGATTTTTACTCACAAAATTCAAATCATAACTTGGCAAAAGCAAAGCATTATTAAAACGCATACATTGCCCTTTGTATTTTTGAAAATTCTCAAAACCCAAACTCGCAAAAGCTTCTTGACCAAGACATAAAATAATTTTTGCTTTTATAAAATCAAGCTCGTTATAAAAATATGGTAAGCATGATTTTAATGCTTGATCATCTATTTTAAAATTACTAAAACATTTAAACATATAAGAAAAATATATTTCATCTTCTTTTAAATTTAAAAGCTCTTTACATAATCTTAAAAACTCTTGCTTATTTTTAGAAGCAAAAAACTTTCCACTTTCATTTTCTTCTTTATCGATAAAGGCTTGATAAATCAAAATTTTAGCATTTTTGGCTTCTTTTTCCATTAAACTATGCTTTCTTAATTTAGAAAAATGACAAAGATTGCAAGTTTTCACTCTTTCGTTTAATTCTTTAAAGCTTAAGTTAAAATGCCTAATTTGCTTTTGCTCATTAAAGTATTCATAACCAAAAGCTTTTAGATAATACAAACTGCGTTTATTCATTACATCAATGCTTCTAAATTTTTACCCTCTAAACGATAAGTTCTCCACTCATTCATATGTCTTGCATTTAACTTGGTATAAAATTCAATACCCAAATCATTATCATTTAAACAAACCCACTCTAAGCGTTTGAGATTTTTTTCTTTGCAAATTTGTGCTAAGTATTTAAAAACAGCTCTAGCATAGCCTTTTTTTCTATGTTTTGGCTGTATGTAAATATCTTCTAGGTATAATCCACCCAAACCCCAAAAAGATGAAAAAGTAAAATAATACATCACATAACCTATTATCTCACCATCAACCTTTAAACTCAAAGCCTTAGCATATTCATGTATAAAAAATGATTCTTCAAGTTCTTTAGTTGTGCATTTTACATCATCAAGCATATTTTCATGAATAGCAAGCTCTTTGAGTAATTCCAAAATTTTTTCTAAATCTTCTTTTTTACTCTCACAAATTTCAAAAGCCATTATTTTTCCTTAATTTACAAAATAAAATCAAAATTTAGCAAAAAGTTTTAAAATAACTCTTAATTAAAAGCAGATTTAAGTAAGATTTTGCTAACATACTCGCTTATTATTTTGTTTTTTATTTTAAGTTAAGGAAAAAATATGAAAAGAACATACCAACCACATAAAACCCCTAAAAAAAGAACTCATGGTTTTCGCGTACGTATGAAAAGTAAAAATGGTCGCAAAGTGATCAATGCTAGACGTGCTAAAGGTAGAAAAAGATTAGCGGTATAAAAGATTTTCTAAGTATTAACGACTTAGGAGAGTTTGCAACAATTTACAAAGAAGGTAAAAAATGGCATTGCGAAGGCATGATCATCTTTTACTCTTTAAGTGATGAAAAAAAATTCGCTGTTGTTGCTAGCAAAAAAGTTGGAAAAGCTGTCGTAAGAAATAGAGCCAAAAGACTCTTAAGATCAGCTTTTTTTCAGGTTAAAAATCAAGTTGAAAACGGAAAATATATACTTGTAGCCAAAACAAGTATCACTGAAATTCCTTTTTTAAAATTAGAAAAAAACTTGAAATGGGGTTTGAAAAAAATAGGATGTATAAAATAGCTTGTCTAAAACTTATCAGATTTTATCAACTCTTTATCAGTCCTTTTAAACCACAATGCTGTAGGTATTACCCAAGTTGCTCTGAATATGCCTTGTGGCAATTTAAAAAAAATAATATTTTTAAGGCATTTGGTGCAGTTTTTTTAAGAATTTTAAAATGCAATCCGTTTTTTAAAGGTGGTATTGATTATCCTAAAATACGCAAGAATAATCTAAACTCAGGTATATGTTTTAAACCTAGTTTTAATGCTTTAAAACAACTCAACTATCTTTATATCCCTTGCAACGATAATCAATTTTTTTTAATTAAGATTATATTTCCAAAGGACAATCCGTGTCAGAAAATTTATCTAAACAAAAACGCATATTAATTGCTGTTGTATTATCATTTTTATTTTTTGTAGTTTATGATTATTTTTTTATCCCCAAAGCTCCACAAACTGAGCAAAATATCACCCAAATAGAACAAAACAATTCAGCACCACAAAGCACTACAAACACAAACACTCAAGCTCCAAAAACAGAACTTAGTGTTAATCAAAAAGAAGAAATAGCAGTTGTTAAAAGTGAGCATTTTGAAGCACATATTGACTCTTTAGGTAGAATAGCTAAATTTTATCTAAGTGATGAAAAATATAAAGACGAAAATGGTAAAAGTATTAATCTAGTAGATACTTCTTTGTCGCCTTTACCACTAGAAGTAAGATTTAGCGATGCAAAAATTAATCAAGAAGCTTTTAATACTTCATACACCACAAGTCAAAAAACTATCAATGTAAGCGATGAAAACACAACCTTAATCCTTACTCAAAATCTAAACGATTTAGTAGTAACTAAAAAAATTACTTTCCATAAATATGGAAACTATGATTTAGAGGTTAATCTAAGCAAGGACGCAGCTTATTTTATCACTCCAGGTTATCGTCCAAATATAGCAGTTGATAGCTATACAGTGCATGGGGTTTTAATCTTAGATAAAGATGATAAAATCACAATGTTAGAAGATGGTGATGTAGAAAATGATGAAAGTTTTTCTAATGTAACCCTTATGGCGGCTTCAGATCGCTATTATAGTGCTTTCTTTTATAATTTTGAAAAACCACTTAATGCTGTAGTTACTAAAGATAATCACGAAAACTCTATCGTTTTTGCAAGTGCGACAAATACTTTTAAAGCAAGCGGTTATGTTGGCTCAAAAGAACATGAAATTTTAAGAAGCATTCATGCGGATTTAGATGATGTTGTAGAATATGGTTGGTTTACTTTTATAGCTAAGCCTATGTTTGAATTTTTAAATTTCTTACATGGCTACATGGGCAACTGGGGTTGGGCTATTGTAGTGATGACTTTAATCGTGCGTATTATTCTTTTCCCACTTACTTATAAATCAATGATTTCTATGAATAAACTCAAAGATTTGGCGCCTAAAATGAAAGAAATCAGAGAGCGCTATAAAGGTGATCCGCAAAAAATGAATCTTCATATGATGGAACTTTATAAAAAACATGGCGCAAATCCTATGAGTGGATGTTTGCCTATACTTATTCAAATTCCAATTTTCTTTGCAATTTATAGAGTTTTACTAAATGCCATAGAACTTAAAGCTGCACCTTGGGCTTTTTGGATTACAGATTTATCTGTAATGGATCCATGGTTTATTTTACCTATATTTATGGGTCTAACTATGTTTATCCAACAACTTATCACACCAATGGCCATACAAGATCCTATGCAAGAAAAGATTATGAAATTTTTACCATTAATTTTCACTTTCTTCTTCTTAACCTTCCCAGCAGGTTTAACTTTATATTGGTGTGTAAATAATATATGCTCACTTATTCAACAAGTGATCGTAAATAAACTTTTCAAAAACCACAAAAAAGAGGAAATAGCTAAACATGAACATAGAAGCTAAAGACTTACAAACCGCACTCATAGAAGCCTCAAAGCAACTTGAGTGCTCTGTGATTGATCTAGAATATGAAGTTATTCAGCATGCTAAAGCAGGATTTTTTGGTTTGTTTAGAAAAAATGCTATTATTTGTATCAAAGGGCATAAAAAAACTCAAAAACCTCATCAAGAAAAAACTAAAAAATTTCATAATGAGAAATTTAACAAGCATACGCAAAAAAACTTTGATAAAAACGAACCAAAGAAAGAATACAAGGAAAATTTTCAAAAACCAATTGAAGATATTGCTCAACCTAAGGAGCATTATAAAGTAAAAAATGATGCTATTTTTGATTCATTTCATAAAGAATCTTCAGAAGAAAGAAATATCACTTCTTATATCGATGAGATAAAAATTTCACTAGAAAATTTACTGGCAACTTTTGATTTTGACATCAAAGTTGTACAAGTTAGCATTTGGGATGAAAATTGTGTATTGATAAAACTTGATGGAGAAGATGCGGCTTTACTTATAGGCAAAGAAGCTCATAGATATAAGGCTTTTTCTTATTTGCTTTATAACTGGCTTAGCGCTAAATACAAAATTCAACCAAGACTAGAAATTGCTCAATTTTTAGAAAATCAAACCCAAGCTATAGAAAATTATTTAAAAATTCTTATAGAAAAAGTAGAAAACATAGGAAGAGTTCAAACAAAACCACTTGATGGTATTTGGTTAAAACTTGCTTTAGAAAAATTAAGAGAACGCTTTCCCGACAAATATGTAGCTATCAAACAAAATGACGATCAAAGATATATCGTTGTGAATGATTTTTTGAAGAAAAATGAATGAATGATACTATAGCTGCCATTGCCACAGCCCATGGAGTGGGCTCTATAAGTATTATTAGAGTAAGTGGAGAAAAAGCTTTAGAGTTTGCATTAAAAATTACCCACAAAAAAGAACTAACACCACGCTATGCACATTTGTGCAAACTTTATAAAAACAACAACGATTTTTTAGACGAAGCTTTAGTAATTTATTTTAAAGCGCCCTACTCTTTTACAGGAGAAGATATAGTAGAATTTCAACTCCACGGGGGCTTTTCTTTAAGTGAAATTTTACTCGATGAGCTTATTTTAGCAGGAGCACGTCTTGCTAACCCTGGTGAATTTAGTAAAAGAGCTTGTTTAAATGGCAAGATGGATCTTTTAAAAGCTTTAAGCATACAAGATGCCATCATGTCAAAATCAGCAAGTGCTGCAAATATCATAGCAAAAAACATCAAAGGTGATTTAAGTAAATTTTTAAATACCATTAGAATGGATCTTGTTCAAACCCTTGCTTTTGTAGAAACAAGCATTGATTATGCAGATGATGATTTACCGCAAGATTTACTTGATCAAATCATTACTATGTGCGAAAAAAATTCAAAACTTTTACGTGATATAGTAGATATTTCTTTAAGTAAAAAAGGACTTATAGAAGGCTTTAAAGTTGCTATTATCGGTAAGCCAAATGCGGGGAAAAGCTCATTATTAAATTCACTTTTAGCATTTGATAGAGCCATTGTTTCTAATATTGCAGGCACTACAAGAGATCGTATTGAGGAAAGTTTAAAAATAGGTTCACATTTAATAAAAATCATCGACACAGCAGGTATAAGAAACGCAGATGATGAGATAGAAAAAATCGGAGTTAATCTAAGCTATGAAAGTATTAAAGAAGCAGATATTATCATAGCTGTTTTTGATGGATCTAAAGAATTTGAAGAAGATGATGAGCGTATTTTACAAGCTTTAAAAAATTGTGATAAAAAAATCATTTATGTTTTAAATAAAAGCGACCTAACCACCAAATTTCAACATAAAATTAGCACTTCTTGTATACGCATTTGTGCCCAAGAAAACACCCAAGCCATTAAGGAAAATTTAAACGAATACTTAAATACTTTAGATGGCGATGGAATGCTAATTAGCAACACCTTAATACTCAATGCTTGCAAGAATGCTAGCGAAGCTATTTTGCGCGCAAGGGATTTATTAAAAGAAAGTTCTTTAGAACTTTTTGCTTTTGAACTAAATTTAGCCATAGGAGAGATAGCCCGATTTACAAAAGATTTTGAAAGAGATGAAATTTTAGATGCTATGTTTAGTAATTTTTGTTTAGGCAAATAAAAAGGAGAGAAAATGGATAAAGAAATTATAAAACAACACAAAATTAGCGACGAGGAATATCAAGAAATTTTAAATATACTAGGCAGAGAGCCTAATTTACTAGAGCTTGGAGTAATTTCTGCTATGTGGAGCGAGCATTGCTCATATAAATCAAGCAAAAAATACCTTAATGGCTTTCCAACCAAGGCTCCTTGGGTAATCCAAGGTCCTGGTGAAAACGCTGGGGTGATAGATATAGGCAAAGGAATGGCAGCTGTATTTAAAGTAGAAAGTCACAATCACCCAAGCTTTATAGAGCCATTTGCAGGTGCAGCTACAGGTGTGGGTGGAATTTTACGTGATGTTTTTACCATGGGAGCAAGAGTTGTTGCAGGTATGAATTCTTTAAAATTTGGCAATATCCACGATGAAAAAATAGGTAAACATCAAAAATATTTAGTTAAAGGTGTGGTAAGTGGAATTTCACACTATGGTAACTGCATGGGCGTGCCTACCATAGGTGGAGAATGTGCTTTTGATGAATGTTTTAATGGAAATATCTTAGTTAATGCTTTTGCACTTGGAACTTGCAAAATCGAAGATATTTTTTATGCAAAAGCTGAAGGTGTAGGAAATCCTGTAATTTATGTAGGTTCAAAAACAGGTCGTGACGGGCTTGGTGGAGCTGTAATGGCAAGTGATAGTTTTAATGAATCTAGTAAAAGCTTAAGACCAACTGTGCAAATTGGAGATCCATTTGCTGAAAAATTATTAATGGAAGCTTGTTTAGAACTTTTCAAAACTGATTATATAGTTGGAATTCAAGATATGGGTGCAGCAGGACTTACTTCAAGCTCTTTTGAAATGGCAGGACGCAGTGGTAGCGGTATGAAACTTTACCTTGATAAAACTCCTATGAGAGAAGAAGGTATGACTCCTTATGAGTTAATGTTAAGTGAATCTCAAGAAAGAATGCTAATTTGTGCTAAAAAAGGCTATGAAGAAAAAGTTATAGAAATTTTTAATAAATGGGGGCTTGATGCGGCCATTATAGGTGAAGTTACCGATACTGGCAAAATGGAGCTATTTTGGCATGATGAATTAGTTGGCTTAATCCCTATTGAACCACTAAGTGAAAAGGCACCTATGCTTGATAGACCTGTATCTAAGCCAAAATACTTAGATGAAACAAAAAGCTATCAATTTAAACTTAACATTCCTACTCAAGAAGCATTTGAAAAACTCCTTGCAGATGAAAATGTTAGCAATAAAGCTTATATTTATGAGCAGTTTGACTCAAGCGTACAAACCAATACTTTAAAAAGTGATGGGGCTTTAGGAGCAAATAGCATTAGAATTAAAGAAAATAACTGCTTACTTTCTATGGCCATTGAGTGTAACTCAAGATTAAACTATGTAAATCCAAAAATCGGTGCAGCAGCAGCTGTTGCAAGTGCAGGAAGAAAAATAGCATGCTCAGGAGCCAGACCTTTAGCAATTAGTGATTGTTTAAATTATGGCAACCCACAAAATCCTGAGGTAATGTGGCAATTTGCACAAGGTTGTGAAGGTATTAAATTAGCTTGTAAAGAACTCAATACTCCTGTAGTAAGTGGCAATGTTTCTTTATATAATGAAACCGATGGAGTAAGTATTTTTCCAAGCCCAACTATAGCTTGCGTTGGGGTAAATGAAAAAGCAGAAAATGTTTTAAAATCATATTTTAGCAAAGATACTAGCGCTATTTATCTACTTGGAGAAAGCAAAGGTAGTTTTGGAGGATCTTTGATTGCTAAAGTGCTAGATCAAAAAGTAGCAGGAGAACTTGAAGATATTGATTTTAAAGCAGAATTAAAACTATGGGATTTCTTACTAAAAGCAAACGAAGCAAAATTACTTGATTGTGCTAATAGCATAGGTATAGGTGGTCTTGCTATTACTTTAGCTAAAATGAGTGCAAAAGCAAATTTAGGTATTGAAATAAAAACTGATTTTGAAGATAAGAGTTTTATTTTCGAAGAAAGTCCGACAAGAGTTATAGTTGGTGTTAAAGATGAAGAAAAATTTATTAAATTTGTAAATGAAATGGGGATTAAATTTACAAAACTTGGAAATTTAAATGAAAAAGATTTCATTTTAGATGATATTAAGATATCTTTAGCAAAACTACAAACAATTTATTTTGATAAATTTAATGATTATTTAGGATAAAAATGCTTTTTGTTTTACTTGTATTGGCAATTTTGGCATTTTATTGGTATTATAAAACATGGGGTAAAGATGATCTTTTAGGCTCTTTTAAAAAAGGGGCTAAAAGTTTCTCTCAAGGTTTTAAACAAGGCTATCACGAAGAAAGAATTGATGGATTTAAAAGAAGATTAAACTACTACGTCATAGCACTTTTAGCAAAAATAGCAAAAAGTGATGGCAGAGTTAGTGAAAATGAAGCTAACATGATCTCACAAATTCTTGATTATAACGCCAAAGATTCAAGAGAAAGAGAATTTTTAAAACAAAGTTTTAATGAACACAAAAACACCTTAAATGATACCTATGAAGTAGCCAAAGAACTCATCAAGGAAGTACCTTTACCTCAACAAGAAAGAATTAATATATTAAATGTTTTGGTCGCAATGGCCTTGATTGATGGAGAACTTAATAGCGCTAAAAAAGATGTATTAAAAGCCATTGTCAAAGCCTTTAATCTTGATCTAAATATACTTGAAAGACTTCTAAATTCTATGCAAACTCAAAAGGTGGGTATGAATTTGCAAAAAGCATGTGAGATTTTAGGTGTAAACGAAAATGTAAATTTACAAGAGCTTAAAAAACGCTATAGAGAACTTGCTAAAAAATATCATCCTGATATTTTAAACGCAAACAACAGCGATGAAGCAAAAATAAAAGAAGGTGTAAAAAAATTTCAAGAAGTTAATGAATCTTATGAATTTTTAAAACAATACATAGAAAGGAAAAATCAATGAAAGCACTAATTAGTGTCAGTGATAAAGAAGGAGTGGTAGAATTTGCTAGTGAGCTTGCAAAATTAGGTTTTGAGCTTTTATCTACTGGAGGCACTTATAAGCTTTTAAAAGAAAACAACCTGCAAGTACAAGAAGTTAGTGATTTTACTCAAAGTCCTGAAATGTTTGAAGGACGTGTAAAAACCTTACACCCAAAAATTCATGGTGGAATTTTATACAAAAGAGAAGATGAAAACCACCAAAAGCAAGCTAAAGAGCATAATATAGAAAGCATAGACTTACTTTGTGTGAATTTATATCCTTTCAAAAAAACTACAATTTTAACCCAAGATTTTGATGAGATTGTAGAAAATATCGATATCGGTGGTCCTGCTATGATACGCAGTGGTGCAAAAAACTTTAAAAATGTCATTGTGGTTTGCGATATTTTAGACTATGATAAAATCATACAAGCTTTAAAAGATAATACTTTAGATCTTGATTTTAGAAGAGCTTTGATGATCAAAGCTTATGAGCATACAGCAAATTATGATGCTTATATAGCAAATTATATGAATGAGCGTTTTAATGGTGGTTTTGGGGCAAGTAAATTTATTGTAGGTCAAAAAGTGTTTGATACAAGATATGGAGAAAACCCTCATCAAAAAGGCGCCTTATATGAATTTGATGACTTTTTCACACACAATTTTATAACCTTAAAAGGCGAAGCAAGTTTTAACAATCTAACTGATATCAACGCAGCTTTAAATTTAGCAAGTGCTTTTGATAAAGCTCCAGCAGTAGCCATTGTAAAACATGCAAATGCTTGTGGATTTGCCATAAAAGAAAACTTACTCCAAAGCTATATCCATGCGCTTAAATGTGATACCTTAAGTGCTTATGGCGGTGTTGTAGCTATCAATGGAACTTTAGATAAAGAATTGGCGCAAAAAATCAATGAAATTTATATAGAAGTAATCATTGCAGCAAATGTAGATGATGATGCTTTGGAAGTATTTAAAGATAAAAAACGTATTAAAATCTTTACACAAAAAGCACCATTTTTAACTAGAGCTTATGACAAATATGATTTTAAACATATAGATGGTGGTTTTGTATATCAAGATAGTGATGAAGTTAAAGAAGATGAATTAAAAAATGCAGTATTAAAAAGTGAAAGAAAAGCTAGCGAACAAGAATTAAAAGATCTTGAAATAGCTATGAAAATTGCTGCATTTACCAAATCAAATAACGTAGTTTATGTAAAAAATGGTGCTATGGTGGCTATTGGAATGGGTATGACAAGTCGTATTGATGCAGCTAAAGCAGCTATTAATAAAGCTAAGGAAATGGGACTTGATTTAAATGGTTGTGTTTTAGCAAGCGAGGCTTTCTTTCCATTTAGAGATAGCATAGATGAGGCTAGCAAAATAGGTGTAAAAGCTATTATTGAACCAGGTGGAAGCATAAGAGATGAGGATATCATCCAAGCTGCTAATGAATATGGTATTGCACTATATTTTAGTGGCGTAAGACACTTTTTACATTAACACAAGGAGTTTAAATGTTTAAAAGCATAGGTGCAAAGATATCTTTAGCAATGATTTCTACATTGCTAATTAGTTTTATTATTATGCAAATTATTTTACAAAAAGACTCTCAGCAAACGACCGATAGAATCAGCCGTGCAAATTTAGATACCTTAAGCACTTCTGTTTTTCAAACACTAAGAATGGCGATGAATTTGGGTGATCCTGCCATTATAGAACAAGCTATAAAAGAAGCAGGTGAGATAGAAGGTATAAAAGATATTAAAATTTATCCTTCCAAAAGCACCGTTGAGCTTTTTGAAATGCAAAAATACACAAAAAGTAACGAAAGTATTATCAATGAGCAATTTAACAAGCCAGAAATTAAAGCAGTTGAGATTAACAATGATCAAGGACATTATCTAAGGCTTATACGTCCATTAATTGCTAACGAGGGTTGTCTTGCTTGCCATGCAAACGCTAAAGAAGGTGATGTTTTAGGGGTTATGGATATGTATAATGACTTAAAACATATAGATGATGATTTGGCAAGCTCAGCTAGAACTTATATTATAATCTTTAGCATAGCTTTACTTTTTACTGTTTTTGCTGTGCTTTATATTTTAAAAATAGTTGTAGGTAATCCTGTTTTAGATCTTTTAAAACATGCTAAAGAGCTGGCTAGTGGCGATGGAGATTTACGCGCAAGAATTAACATAAAAAGCACTGATGAGATAGGTAAAGCTTGTACTTATATTAATCAATTTATTGAAAAAATTCAAAATGCAGTAATTTCTACTAATGAAAATTCTCAAATGGTAGATAAACAATCTAAACTTTTAAATGCTAATGCACTTGATCTAGCAAATAGAACTAAAGAAGGTCATACAAAAACTGATGAATCTTATCATTTAAGTGAGCAAATTCATACAGAGTTACAAGATCTTGCTGAACTTTCAAATAATGCAAACAAGGCAAATACAAAATCTTTTGAAGTTTTAAATACTATGCTTGATTCACTAAATCAGGTAGTAGATAAAGTAAGAGTTGTTGCAGACAATGAAGATGTGTTATCTCAAAAAGTTGAAGTTATGGAAAAACAAGCAGAAGAGATTAAAAAAGCTTCTGATATGATGGGAGAAATTGCCGATAAAACTAATCTTTTATCATTAAATGCAGGTATTGAAGCAGCACGTGCTGGAGAATTTGGTCGTGGCTTTTCAGTTATTGCTGAAGATGTAAGAAATCTTGCTCAAAACTCAGAGGAATTTTTAAAAAATATTGCTATTGTCACCAAGCAATTAGTAGATAGTATTAATGAAGTTTCCAAAGAGTTAAAACACAATGCTAAAGAAATTAATTCTTTAAATCAAGATGCAAAAGATCTTGTAGAAGGAACTAATGAAGTAAAAGTTTGCAATGAAAATGCAAGAGATTTAGCAAATGCTTGTATGCAAAAAATCTCAAGCACACAAGAAACTTTACAATCTTTGCTTGATAAAATGCAAGACACAGTAAAATTAAGTGATAAAAACGAAGAAATTTCAAAAATTTTACTTGATGTTGCTCATGAGTTAAATGTAGTTTGTCAAAATTTAGAAGATGAATTAAAACATTTTCATGTATAAGGAGAATCAAAATGAAAAAAATAATTACATTAAGTATAGCAAGCTTAGCTATTTTTAGTGGGTGTTCTGTGGCAAATTTAAGTGTTGATGATTTACAAAATAAAGAATTTACCATAAGTTCTTATGAAGCAAATGGAAAAAGTTATGAACTTCCTCAAAATTCTAAAGCAAGTATTAGTTTTGATAATAAAGATAAAAGAGTTTTTGGTGTTTCAGGATGTAATAGATTTTTTGGAAACTATAAAGATCAAGGAAATAGCATTAAAATAGAAGATAATCTTGCTTCAACAAAAATGCTTTGCGATCAAGAATCTATGAAATTTGAAGATAATTTCTTAAGAAATTTCAACGGAGATTTTCAAATTATTAGCGACGATGATGGGATTATTTTGGAAAATAAAAAAATGAAAGTATATTTAAAATAAGCCTTAAGGCTTATTTTAAATGCTCTAATATATCCTCGCAAACCTTTCTAGGTTCTTTTGCTTTATAAATAGGTCTTCCAACTACGATAAAATCTGACAAATTATCCTTAGCACACTCTATATCAGCCACTCTTTTTTGATCGTCTGAATTTTCTTTAAATGGACGAATTCCAGGGGTTAATGTGATAAATTTTGAATTAGTGTTTTCTTTTATCAACAAACTTTCATATACCGAACAAACCATACCATCAAGACCACTTTCATAGCTAATTTTAGAAAAATCCTTAACAGCTTGTTTGATATCTTGTTTATATACACTAAAAAATTCTTGCTCATCAAAACTAGTTAAAGCAGATACAGCAAGCACCAAAGGTCTTTTGCTTAAAGCATTTAAACACTCCATAATCATACACATAGCACTTTTACCTGCACTTGCATGAATATTAAACATATCTACATCAAGCTTAGCAAGCTCTTCACAAGCATCTGCCATAGTATTTGGTATATCATAAAGTTTTAGATCTAAAAAGATTTTAAAATCATCCACTTTTTTAATCGCCTCTAAAAGCTTTACCCCGTCTCTTAAATACGATCTAAGCCCTATTTTAACCCAAAGGTCTAAGCCTTTTAATTCTTTGGCTAAATTTATACATTCATCATAGCTTGCCACATCAAAAGCCACACAAAGTTTCATTGCGCTTCCTTGTTGATTTTATCTAGTACTCCATTGATAAATTTAGGAGCATTATCCCCTGCCATTTCTTTAGCAAGCTCTATAGCCTCATTGATGATAATCGCTTTTTGCGTAGAAGTAAATAAAATCTCATAAGCACCCAAACGCAAAATGGCCTTTTCTATACTAGCCACTCCATCTAACTTATGCTCTTTCAAACACTCATTAATTTTCTCATCAAGCAAAGTAAGTTGCTCATTAATGCCATTATATAAATCTAGAGTGAATTTTCTTTGATCATTGCGAATTTTTTTCTCATCTAAAAATTCATTGATAAAATCTTTATTTTCTTGATTTAACTGTGCTGCATAAAGCAAAGAAACTATACTTTGTCTTACTTGGTGTCTAGTAGCCATTTTAAGCCTTAATTTTTTGGATTAAATTAAGCATTTCAACTACAGTAAGCATAGCTTCAAAACCTTTATTACCTGCTTTGCTACCTGCTCTTTCTATAGCTTGCTCTAAAGTATCAGTTGTTAAAACTCCAAAGCTTACAGGCATATTAGCTCCAAGCCCTACACTTGCTATACCTTTAGTAGTTTCAGCTGCCACATAATCAAAATGTGGCGTACTTCCACGAATTACCGCTCCAACACAACAAATTCCATCAAATTTTTTACTCTCACAAGCTTGTTTTAATGCAAAAGGAATTTCAAAAGCACCTGGAACTAAAATAAGACTTAAGTTTTCTTCCTTGCCCCCATGTCTTAAAAAAGCATCTTTAGCACCTTCAACTAAACGATCTGTGATAATGTGATTAAATCTTGCATTGATAATTGCAATTTTCTCATCACCTTTTAAACTTAAATTTCCTTCTATTATATTCATATTTTTCCTTTTTAAATGATTTCTTGAATTTTTAAAAGCGTATTTACGCAGTTTTTAAGTCTTGAAAGATCAAGCATATTTGGTCCATCGCATAAAGCCTTACAAGGATCAATGTGCGTTTCAAAGAAAAATCCATCCACACCCACACTAGCAGCAGCTCTTGCTAAAGGTTCTACAAATTCACTTTTGCCTCCACTACTTCCACCATTTGCTCCTGGCATTTGCACACTATGAGTAGCATCAAAAACAACCGGAGCATATTTTCTCATGATAACCAAACTTCTCATATCTACAACCAAATTTCCATAGCCAAAACTCGAACCTCTCTCAGCTACAAAAACACCATTTTCTTTGGCTATTTCAAAACCTTCTTCGTTAATGCCTCTAGTTTGTAAAATTTTAGCTACGCTGTATTTAATATCTTCAGGATTTAAAAATTGCCCTTTTTTTACATTTACCTTAGCCTTTGTTTTAGCAGCAGCTACTAATAAATCAGTTTGCCTACATAAAAAGGCAGGAATTTGTAAAACATCTACAACTTCAGCCGCAATACTTGCTTGAGAACTCTCATGAATATCAGTAAGAATTTGCATACCAAATTTATCTTTAACTTTTTGCAAAATTTCCAAGCCCTTTTCAATACCTGGCCCTCTAAAACTATTAATACTAGTTCTATTTGCTTTATCAAAGCTTGATTTAAAATAAAAATCAATTCTATCATCTTTTAAAAAGCATTCAAGCTCTTGTGCAACTTTAAAAACAAGTTCTTCATTTTCTATCACACAAGGCCCTGCTATTAGTATCATTTTTTTCATCATTTTTCCTTGTTTTTTATTATTTTACTTTATTTTTATTATTTTCTTCAAGAGGGAAAACAAAATTTAAAATAATAGCTGTAATCCCACCTGCTGCAATCCCTGAAGAAAATAAAGTTTTAAACCACATTGGCATAAATTCTAAAATATCAGGATTATTAGAAACTCCAAGCCCTATACCCAAACTCATAGCTATAATGATAATAGAACGACGGTTTAAATTTTCTTTAGAAATAATCCTAACTCCTGTTGCAGCTATAGTGCCAAACATTACTAAAGTTGCTCCACCTAAAATAGGCTCTGGAATTTGTAAAGTAATATCAGCCACAATAGGAAATAAACCTAAAATCATCAACATAAAAGCTACAATAAATCCAACATAGCGACTTGCAACACCTGTTAGGGCTATGACACCATTGTTTTGCCCAAAACATGAGTTTGGAAAAGTATTAAAAAAGGCTGAAACAAAAGAATTAAAACCATTTGCTAGAACCCCGCCTTTTAATCTTTTTGCATAAAGTTCACCTTTGACCGGCTGATTTGAAACTTCACTAGTAGCACTAATATCACCAATTGTTTCTAAAGAAGTTACCATAAAAACTAAAATCAAAGGTAAAATGAGATTATAATCAACACTCAAACCATAATGCAAAGGATCGGGTAAAAACACTAAAGGCAAATTTTCATTAAAATTAAAGCTAAAATTTTCAAAAGTCATAGCTACCCAAAGCCCTATTATCATAGCTATAAATAAAGAAGAAATTCTTATATAGGCATTATTAAAACGATTTAAAACAATAATACTTAAAATCACAACTCCGGTTAATAATAAATTTTGCAAAGAACCAAACTCACCACTTGCTTTAGCCGCAAATCCACCCCCTGCACTCACAAGGCCAACATTAATCAAACTAAGACCTATAATCATCACTACTATACCAGAAACCAAAGGCGAAATCACTCTTCTTACAAAAGGTAAAATTTGTGAAATAATCATTTCGGTAGTAGAACAAAGCATTAAAGTACCAAAAATAGCTCCAAGCATTGCTTCTTGTGATAAACCATTATTTTTTAAAACAAGCCCACCTAAAATAATAGGCGCAACAAAGTTAAAACTAGTCCCTTGAATAGATAAAAGCCCACTCCCTATAGGACCCCAAGTTTTAATCTGCAAAAGCGAAGCAACACCTGAAGCAAAAAGCGACATACAAATAATTCTTGCTGTATTAGTATCATCTATTCCAAGACCTTTGCAAATTAATAAAGCAGGTGTAATCACAGCCACAAACATAGCCATCAAATGCACTAATGCAGCAAAAAATGCTTTAGCAAAAGGTGGTTTATCTTCTAAACCATAAATTAAATCTGTTTTATTTTCCATTTTTCTTTCCTTTTGTTTGCTTACTAACCAAAATAATTCCTCCTAAAATAATGCTAAAAATTCCTATAAAAACCATAAAACTAGGAAATTCATCTCCTAATAATATACCTAAAAACAAAGTAAAAACTACATCTATATAACTAACTCCTGCAACAACCCCTGCCTTTTTTGCTACTCCATAAGCTTTAGTAACATGAATTTGATACATTGCTCCAAAAATTCCCATCAAAACAATAAAAATCCAAGCTTTAAGACTAGGCATAACAAAAGGAGCAATTAAAAAATCAAGCTCTTTTATTTCATAAAAAGAACCTATAATCATAGACATTAAAGGCATCAAAGTGCCAATTAAAACAAAAGATAAAGCTATAAAAGGCGCTGGGTATGATTTTCTAAGTTCTCTTACACTAGTTAGCGCTAAAGCTGCACAAAAACCACTTAAAATTCCCAAAATACTATTTTTTAAATCAAAACCTGAATGCGTAGTACTATCTGCAAAAGGTTGACAAATTAATAACACTCCTATAAAAGCAATCAAAATCCCAAAACAAGCTTTTAATCCTAAACTTTCTTTAAAAAATAAAAAAGCGATCAAAGCTATAAAAATAGGTGCTGTTTTTTGAAAAGCAAAAGCACCACCTAATGAAATATTAGAAACATTATAAAAGAAAAGATATAAAGCGATTGTCCCTATAACACCTCTAAAAATCAGCAAACCCAAATGCCCACCACTTTTATGAAAATTTAATTTTGAAAGCGCATAAAGCATAAAAGCTGTGCCTATGATATTTCTAAAAAACATAATTTCGATCGATGATAATTCTTCACTAAGAATTTTTGCACAAGCACCTACAAATGCAAATTCTATGGAAGCAATAATCATAAAATATATACCTAAATTCTTTTTAACTATTCTTAACATATAAATTCCATATAAAAATTCCCGTTATTTTAGTCTTTTTTGCTTAATTTTAAGGCAATTTTTATATAATCACAAATAAAAATTTAAAAAATGAGTATTAATGCAAAGTATTATTTTAATAGGAAAACCAAATGTTGGCAAATCAAGTCTTTTTAATAGACTTGCAAGAAAACGTATAGCTATCACCAGTGACATAAGTGGGACTACAAGAGATACAAACAAAATAGAGGTAGAAATTGATGGCAAAAAAGCCCTATTAATAGATAGTGGCGGACTTGATGAGAGCAATGAGCTTTTTAAAAATGTCAAAGCAAATTCGCTTAAAGCTGCTAAAAATAGTGATATTATCTTTTATATGGTGGATGGTAAATTTTTACCTGATGATGAAGATAAAGCATTTTTTTATGAAATGAAAAAACTCAATAAACCCATAGCTTTAGTAATCAATAAAGTCGATAACAAAAAAGATGAAGAAAGATCTTGGGAATTTTCTAATTTTGGCGTGAAAGAAGTTTTTAACATCTCGGTTACACATAATATAGGCATTGATGAGCTTTGCATGTGGGCTGGTAAGTTTTTAAATGAAAGTTATTTAAATGCAGATGAAGAAGAAGACTTTGAAAGTTATTTAGAAAATTTTGATGAAAATAGCGGAGATTTTAAACTAAAAACCATCAATGAAAACCATATTAAAGTAGGAATTATCGGCAGGGTAAATGTAGGAAAATCAAGTCTTTTAAATGCTTTAGTAAAAGAAGAACGTAGCGTGGTAAGCGATATAGCAGGCACTACGATTGATCCTGTTAATGAAAGCATTATACATAAAGATAAAATCATTGAGTTTGTAGATACTGCAGGGATTAGAAAACGTGGGAAAATACAAGGCTTGGAACGTTATGCGCTAAATAGAACCGAATATGCCCTAGCTAATGCTCAAATTGCACTTTTAGTACTTGATGCAGCTGAGGGTTTTAATGAACTTGATGAGCGTATTGCAGGACTTGCTGCTAAACATTGTTTAGGTGTGATCATCGTGCTTAATAAATGGGATAAAAGCGAACTTGATTTTGATAAAACTTTAAAAGAATTAAAACTAGATCGTTTTAAATTTCTAGCTTATGCACCCATTGTAAGCGTATCAGCTTTAAGCGGAAAAAGAGTACATGTGCTTTTAGATAAAATCTTAGAAGTTTTTGCCAATTTCACGCAAAAAATTCCAACTGCAAAATTAAATGCTTTAGTAGAAGAAGCCACAAGAGCTCATCCACTACCACATGATTATGGTAAATTAGTAAAAATTTATTATGCAGTTCAATATGACTTAGCACCTCCAAAAATAGCTCTAATTATGAATAGACCAAAAGCTTTACATTTTAGCTATAAGCGCTATTTGCAAAATCAAATTAGAAAACAATTTAATTTTGAAGGTGTTCCTTTGATTTTAGCTTCAAGAAAAAAAGGTAGCAAAGATGAGCAAGAAGGATAATCTCCTTTTTGTAGGCTTTATGGGCTGTGGTAAAACAACCATAGCAAGAGCTTATGCTAAAAAATATGATAAAATCTTTTTAGATACAGATAGTTTGATCAAAGAAAAATATAATCTTGAAATTGGTGAAATTTTTAAAACATATGGAGAGAAAAAATTCCGTAAAGAAGAGCAAAAAATAGCTTTATTTTTACATTGTTTGCAAAATTGCTCCATTGCAAGTGGCGGTGGTTTTATAGAGCAAAAAAAATTAAAAAATATTGGTATTATTGTTTATTTAAAAGCAAGTTTTGATTATCTTTTACAAAGATTAAGCAAAGAAGAATTAACCACTAGACCTTTATTTGCAAATACAAATAATGCCAAAATTCTTTTTGATCAAAGAGCAAAAAAATACGAAAAAAAGGCAAATATTATTATAGATATTGAAAATAAAAGCGTTAATGAGATTATTAAAGAAATTAAAAAAGAGGTAAAATGAGAGTTATTACGGGACTACAGCCAAGCGGGGATTTACATATAGGAAATTATTTTGGCTCTATAAGACAAATGCTAAATATGCAAGAAGAAAATCAAATGTATATGTTTATAGCAAATTATCATGCTATGACTTCAAGTTTTGATGGAGAAAAACTCAGACAAAATTCGCTCAAAGCTGCGGCAGCTTTTTTAAGCTTAGGGATTGATCCACAAAAAAGCGTATTTTGGCTACAAAGTGATGTAAAAGAAGTAATGGAGCTTTATTGGATTCTTTCTCAATTTACCCCAATGGGGCTTTTAGAAAGAGCACATAGCTATAAAGATAAAATTGCCAAAGGTTTAAATGCCAACCATGGACTTTTTTCTTACCCTGTTTTAATGGCTGCAGATATTTTACTTTTTAATGCTCAAGTAGTTCCTGTAGGTAAAGATCAAATTCAACACGTTGAAATAGCAAGAGATATAGCCTTAAAAGTAAATAATGAATGGGGCGAAATTTTTACTCTACCTCAAGCTAAAGTTAATGATGAAGTTGCCGTAGTACCTGGTACTGATGGAGCTAAAATGAGCAAGTCCTATCAAAATACAATTGATATTTTCAATACACCAAAAGCTATTAAAAAACAAATTTCTTCCATTGTCACAGATAGCACAGCTTTAGAAGATCCAAAAGATTGGCAAAATTGCAATATATTTAAAATCGCAAAATTGTTTTTAGACAATACAGAACAAGAAGCTTTAAAAAGCCGTTATGAAAAAGGTGGCGAAGGCTATGGGCATTTTAAAATGTATTTAAATGAAATCGTTAGTGAGTATTTTGCCTTGGCTAAGGAAGAATATGAAAAATTATTAGCTAATCCTTCTAAAATCGAAGAGATTTTAAAATTTGGAGCAAACAAAGCAAAAAAACAAGCCCAAGAAACAATGGAAAAAATTTATGCTAAAATAGGACTATAAAAGGAGTTAGAATGTTAGATTTAAAACTTTTGCAAAATAATTTTGATGAAATTGCACAAAAACTAAAAGCTAAAAAAGTGGATGAAAATTTACTTAAAGAACTGAGTGATTTATTTATAAATTTAAAAAAAGAAAAAGCACTTTTAGAAGAATTTCAAGCTTTTCAAAACAAATTTAGCAAAGAACTTGCAACAGCGCAAGATAAAGAAAGTTTAAAAGCACAACTAAGTCAAAATAAAGAAAAAATTAATACTCAATCAAAAATCGTTAATGAATTAGAAGAAAAACTAGAACAAATTGCTCTAGCAATACCAAACACCCCTGATGATTGTGTGCCTTTTGGAGAAGATGAGGATGAGAATGTAGAATTAAAAAAAGTTCTAACTCCACCTAGTTTTGATTTTGAAATCAAAGAACATCATGATTTAGGAGAAAAATTAAATTGGCTTGATTTTACAAGAGGAGTTAAAATCTCGCAAAGTCGCTTTTGTGTGCTTAAAAACGAAGGAGCTTTACTAAGTAGAGCTTTAGTAAATTATATGATAGATTTTAATAGAAGCAGAGGTTTTGAGTTAGTTAATGTACCATTTTTAGTAAATAGTGCGACCATGTATGGTACCGGACAACTTCCTAAATTTAAAGATGATATGTATAAGGTAGAAAATGATGATTTATACCTCATCTCAACTTCTGAAATTCCTGTAACTAATCTTTATTCTAATGAAATTTTATCTCAAGAAGAATTACCTTTAAAAATGACTTGCTATAGTGCTTGTTTTAGACAAGAAGCAGGAAGTGCAGGTAGAGACACAAGAGGTATTATAAGACAACATCAATTTGAAAAAGTAGAGCTTGTTAGCATATGCAAGCCTGATCAAAGCGAGCTAATGTTTGAAGAAATGCTAAATTGTGCTAGTGATTTACTAAGTTCTTTAGGTCTAGCACATAGACATTTGATGCTTTGTACTGGAGATTTAGGTTTTTCAGCTGCAAAAACAGTGGATTTAGAAGTTTGGCTTCCATCGCAAAATAAATACCGTGAAATTAGCTCTGTATCTAATTGTAAAGATTTTCAAGCAAGACGTGCAAAAATTCGCTTTAAAAATAATAAAGGCAAAAACGAATTAGTACATACACTTAATGGCTCTTCATTAGCTGTTGGTAGAACCTTAGTAGCTATTATGGAAAATTATCAAGAAAAAGATGGAAATATAAGAATTCCTGATGTATTAAGAAAATACTTTTAAGAGAAAACATGGCCGAAGAAGTAACACTTAAAGAACAAGATAATCAAGAAAAAGCTTTTTCAGAGATAGATGAAAATCCAGGAGTAGAAGAACAAGCTATCCCTCCTGGTATGATACCTCCTGAATTAGAGGAGGAAGAAAGCACCTTTCAAAGAGTAGAAGAAGAACCTCAAACACCACAGCCTGAAGAGAAAAAAAAGCTTTTTGATAAAAAATTTATTATTTTAATTTCTGCGCTTGGAGGTCTTGCTCTAATACTGCTTGTAGTTTTAATTTTACTCATAGTCTTCAAAGAAGATAAAAAATCCGCTTTAAATACTCAAATCTTAGATGATAATACTAGCACAAGCATCACTAAAGTAAAACAATCAGCATTAGATCTTGTAGTGCAAAAAGCAAATTTATTATACGAAAAAGGTGATGTAGAAAGCGCTTTAGAACTTTATAATAATATTAATATTTTCAATCAATCCTTATCTAGCTATAATCTTGGCGTAGCTCAAATGAAACAAAAAGACTATGCTAGTGCCATTGAAAATTTTAAACAATCTTTAGAATTAGAAGAACATAAAGTAGCTGCGGCCATCAATATAGCTGTATGCTATTTCAATCTTGGTAATAAAGAAAAATTTAATTATTATCTTGACTTAGCAAAAGTACATTTACCACAAGATTCTAAATCATCTTTGTATGATTATTACCTAGGCTTAATTAATTATTATCAAGGATTTTATCCTGAAGCTTTACAGATGTTTATGCGTTCAAATAATATTAATGGATACCAAAGTGAATCTTACTACCTTGGAGCAAAAATTTATGCATTATTAAAATCAGAAAAAAATGCTATTGAATTTTTACAAAAACAAGAAGATTACGAAGCAAGTTTACCCTTGGGCTTATTATATGCAAAATCAGGTGAATATCAAAAAGCTAAAGAATATCTTGAAAAAGCTTCAAAAATAGAAAATCATGAAGCAAGAAGTAAAGTTGCTCTAGCTTTAGTAGAATTAAAAACAGGGCAATTTGAAAGTGGAGCTCAGATTTTAAAAGCTTTATATATAAAAGATAGAAATATAGGTTCAAAATATTATAATATCAAAACCAGATTAAAAAGAAATTTTTCAAATATCGACATAGCCCAACAGCATTTTGCCAAAAGATTGATTACCGGAAAACAACAAATTTATGATTTGCTGTTTTACTTCTCGCCTTATCGTGTTTTTGATGTTAAGCAAAGTATGGAGCTTATCGCAAAGGCTGATTTGGGTAATTTTATACAAGGTTATGAATACGAAAATGAATTGCTTGTTAAAAGTAAGGCTTTATCAGGGGTTAATATAGAATTATCTCATGCTATTAATTTAGCTTTTAATTTTCATTTAAGAGAAGCAAATCAAGAATTTAAAAATTTAAGTGAAATTTATCATGCTCATGATGTAATTCATTATAATCTTGCACTAACTTATGCACAATTACAAGATTATAACAATGCCTATAAGCATTTTTCAACCGCATATCATTTAAATCCCAAAAATTATATCGCAGGGATTTTTGCTATATATTGTATGGATTTAGTAAAAAAAGATTATACTAAACTAGCTAATGAACTTTTAGAAAATCTCCAAGCAGACAACACTATAGATCAAAATCATAATATATTTAAATACTTATTGCATTTAACCAAAAATGATTTTACCGCCATGATCCCTTATTTAGATAATCTTTCAAACACAAACAATACACCTTTAGAGCTAATGTTTGCTATTATAGCCGCTAATGGCAATAATCTTGAAACTTTAAGAAATCAAAAAATTAAGGAATTAAAAGATCTATTAAATGAAGATATAATTAGCAATATTTTATATTTTAATTCTAAAAATACAAATCTTGATATTAAAGAGTATGCCAAACAAGCACAAATGTATTTTTTAACTACCAAACTTGATTATAATTCTTTATTTGGTGGAGCTGGAATAGTTAAAGATAGTTATGTAACACTTATGCAAATAACAGGCTTGCTTAATCATGTTAGAAACGATATTAAGAAAAGACTTGCCATGAGCAATAAAAACTCCATTGGATTGATTTTTGCTCTAGCTTATGTTGATATTTTTGCAAAAGAATACCAAGAAGCATACACGCTTTACAATATTTTAATAGATGATTATAAAATCAAAGATGCGCAAACTTTATTTTTAGCTGCAGTTGCAGCAATAGGCTCAAACAATCCAAATTCAGCTATAGCCTTACTTGAACTAGCAAGATTGGAAAACGAAGAAACCTTAGAAGCAAGGCTTGCTTTAGGACTTTTATACCATGAAGTGCAAAACCTAGAACCTGCTATGTTTCAATATGAAAAAGTAGGTAATAATTTTGAAAGCAAATTCTTTACTTTTGATATTAAAAATTAGTATTTTCATAAAACAAGAAAATACTAATTAATTCTTAAAAAATATATACAAAAATAAATTATAAATTAACTTGTTAATACACTATAATATATGGGAATAATTTTATGAAGTGGCTCCGGATGTAGGATTCGAACCTACGACCAATCGGTTAACAGCCGACTACTCTACCGCTGAGCTAATCCGGAACATCAATAAATAAGAAATGGTATTATATAAGAAAAAACAACTTTTGTCAAGAGTTTTTTACAAAAAATTATATTTTTTTATAAAAATTTACTCCTGCTAAATTTTTTACAACGACTTTTTGCTCTTTAATTAATTTTTCCAATACCTCTTTGCTATATTGACTAAATTTATTTTCTATATCAAATTCACTTTGCGCTCTAAGCTGTAACATCTTCAAAAGCTCTTGAGTATTAAAATCAATCTTTTCGCCTTTATAATAATGCTTAGCAAGCACAACAGGCACACTAGTAATATACATACTTAATTCTTCTAATTTTTCCATAGATATACCTTTAACAGGATAAGCTGGAGGTCTATCAATAGTGCTAAAATCTACTCTTGATGGCTTTATTTTATCAAATACTTCATTTAAAGCTAACATTTCTTCTTTACTATCATTTAAGCCTTGTACAATCAATACTTCCATGATAAGCTCACCTAGAAATTTTTTCCTAAAAATTATCATTTTTTCAATCATTATTTCAAGCTTAATTTGTTTTAAAGCTCTATCTATCCTATAAAATGTTTTTTCTTTAGCACTATCAAGACTAAATTTAACCACATCAATATCCATTAAAGCATCAAAAATATCCGAATTTAAAACTCCACTCCCATTGCTTAGGATCAAGAGTTTTTTATCTTGTTTTATTTTATTTAACTCACAAACTAATTCTTTTAAATGAGGATATAAACTAGGTTCACCATTTGCAGTTAATGTCAGAAATTCAAATTTCACATTACTAGATAAAGCTTGTTTTACCTGTTCTAAGATATCTTGAATTTTTGGATATACTAAAGATTTTTCCACGGGTTTTGCAGCTTGCAACTCACAATACACACAATCAAAATTACATTGCTTTTGATTTGGACTTAAATCAACCCCTAAAGAAAGCCCAAATCTTCTTGAGCTTATGGGGCCAAAGGTAATTTTATTCACTTTTTAGATTTCTCTTGAACTAACTTGATAAAATATTTAGCATTTTCAACAGGAATATCAGGCAAAATACCATGTCCTAGGTTAAAAATATGTGCACTATCTTGCATGATATTTAAAATTTTATCCACTCCTGCTTCAATCGCCTTTTTATCATATAATCTACAAGGCTCCATATTACCCTGTAAAGTATATTTAGCACTTAGTTTTTCTTTTGCTAAGTCTAAAGGCGTACTCCAATCTACACCAAAAACATCAAAATTACCACTTATATCATCTAAAAATCCACTAACACCTTTAGGAAATAAAATCACAGGAATATGTGGATATTTTTCTTTAATAAAATCAGCAATTTCAAGCATATATTTAAAAGAAAACTCAAAAAACATTTCTTTTTCTAAAGCGCTTGCCCAACTATCAAATATCTGTATAGCATTAGCACCTGCTTTAATTTGCTCTTGGATATAATACTTTAAAGCCAAAGTGAGTTTAGATAAAATTTGATGTAAAAATTCAGGATTTTGATAAACTAATTTTTTACATTTTGCATAATTTTTACTACCACCGCCCTCTATCATATAAGTAGCAATAGTCCAAGGACTTCCACAAAAACCAATCAAAGCTTTATCATGCACAAGTTTTTCTCTTGTAAGCGCTAGTGCATCATAAACATAAGAAAGATTTTTAACACTTTTTTCAACATCTAATCTTTCCAAATCTTCCTTGGTTTTAATGGGATTTGAAAATATAGGGCCCTCGCCTTTTTCAAATTTTAAGTCCATACCCATTTCTAAAGGCACCACCAAAATATCTGAAAAAATAATAGCTGCATCAACACCCAAAATATCCACAGGTTGCAAAGTAACTTCACTTGCTTTTTTATAGTCCTTACAAAGCGATAAAAAATCTCCAGCACTTGCTCTAACTTCCATGTATTCAGGTAAATACCTTCCTGCTTGACGCATCATCCAAACTGGAGTATAAGGGGTTGATTTTTTAAAACACGCATCAATAAAAATCATTTTTATTCCTTATTAATGATCACTTTTATGCAAGAAATAAAGCCCCACACAAAGAGCCAAAATAGAACCTGCCAAATAAGTCATATCCAAAACTGTATTAAGTTGCATTTGTAAAATTCTTTGGAAAAAATTTACAACTAAAACCATGATAATTACTTTTGCAAGCTTATCTTTTAGCTGATCCAAACTATGCACTTCTAAAACTTTTGACTGCTTTGTTTGTTTAAAATCCTCTATTTCACTAATAAAAAGCTCATAAATTCCAAAAGAAAAAATAAATAAAACCAAAGCCATCAAATATAAATCCACAGCTCCTATGATCAAACCAACAATATCTTCATGCAAATCTACCGTAGAATTTGGCAACATAAAGTATTCAAATACATATTTTAAAACTTTAATCACATCATAACTTGCGATAAAAAATAAAACAAAAGCTCCTATTAAACCAAAAATTACAGGTAAAATAGTAACCAAACGACTTTTAACTAATAAATTCTCAAAAAATCTTTCTAGCATTTTTCTCCTTTTTAAACCAATTCTAGCCATTTTTGCGCAATACGCACTGCATTTGTAGCAGCTCCTACACGAATTTGATCAGCCACGCACCATAAATGTAAAATGTTTTTGTGGTTAATATCACGTCTAATTCTTCCTACATAAGTTTCGTTAGTATCACTTGTAAAAAGTGGCATAGGGTATTTTTTATTTTCTACATCATCAATCACAACAACACTTGGTGCTTTAGAAAGTATCTCTCTAACTTTAGCAACATCAACATCTTTTTCAAAATGCATAGTAATGGCTTCACTATGACTTCTAAGTACAGGGACTCTTACGCAAGTTGCTGAAATTTCAAGTTTTTTATGCAATATTTTTTGCGTTTCATTCACCATTTTTAATTCTTCTTTGGTGTAGCCATTGTCGCTAAAAACATCGATTTGAGGAATCAAATTTAAAGCTAAGGTATAAGGAAAAGTTTTTGCTTCAAATTCATCTAATTTAAAAGCAAAAAAACTTTGCATTCCTTGAACCAATTCTTCCATGCCTTCTTTACCTGCACCACTTGCTGCTTGATAAGTACTTACGTCTACTCTTTTTAGATTAAATACATCATCAAGTGGTTTTAAAACATGTACCATTTGTATAGTAGAACAATTTGGATTAGCAATAATTCCTGTTTTTTCCCAATCTTTAATATCTTCACTATTACATTCAGGAACCACCAAAGGAACATTCTCATCCATTCTAAAATGACTTGTATTATCAATTACCACGGCACCACATTCTACTGCATATTTTGCATACTCAGCACTTATATTTCCTCCAGCACTAAAAAAAGCAATATCTACAGGATTTTCTTTAAAAACACTTGGAGTTAATTTTTTTACTTTATAGCTTTTACCTCTAAATTCTACTTCACTACCTGCACTTTTTGCACTTGCTAATGGTAAAATACTTTCAACTGGAAAATCAAGCTCATCTAAGACATTTAAAAGTTCTTCACCAACTGCTCCTGTTACACCTACAATAGCTATTTTTTTCATTGTCCGTCCTTTTTAAGTAATATTGTATTTTTTCATTTTTTCGCTAAAAATTTTCTCACTCATCCCTATAAGCTTAGCTGCTTCTGTAATATCTTGTGAATTTTTTAAAGCCTCTAAAATCAATTCTTTTTCAAGATTTTTAATATCTTTACTTTTTCTACTTTCTAAGAATAAATCTTGAGCACTAATCTCATCATTTTCACTTAAAATACAAGCTCTTTGTATAATAGAAATCAACTCTCTAATATTACCTGGAAAATCATAAGCTAGCAAAGCATCTTGTGCTTCTTGATTTAAAGTTTTTTCATTAAAATCATATTCTTTACATGTATCAAGTAATACCTTTTGTGCAATTTGCAAAATTTCTTCTTGACGCTCTCTTAGCGGTGGTATATTAATAGGAATAGTATTAAGCCTATAATATAAATCTTGTCTGAATTCATTATCTGCAATCTTTTTTTCTATATGAGCATTAGTTGCACTGATAATTCTTACATCAATCTTTATACTTTTAGTACTTCCTAATCTTGTAATTTCTTTTTCTTGCAAGGCTCTTAATAATTTTGCTTGAATTTCATAAGGCATTTCACCTATTTCATCTAAAAATAAAGTGCCTTCATTAGCAAGCTCAAATAATCCTATTTTAGTAGTATTAGCATCGGTAAATGCACCTTTTTCAAAACCAAAAAGCTCACTTTCTATCAAATTTGATGGAATTGCCGCCATATTAATTGCTACAAAAGGCTTTTGTGTTCTTTTTGAATTTTTATGCACAAAATTTGCAAAAACTTCTTTACCTACCCCACTTTCTCCAAAAAAAAGCACACTTGCATCTGTTTTAGCAGCTTTTGTAGCTAATTTTAAACAATTTTCCAAAGCCTTAGAAGTGCCATAAAAATCTTGATTTTCATCTTTTTTGATAGTCTTTTTATTTGTTTTTTTAGAAGTCTTTTCTTGAATTATTTTTGCGCGTTTTATCGCAGTTACCAAAGTATTGATATCAAATGGTTTTACTAGAAAGTCTTTTACTCCAAGCCTTACTGCCTCTATAGCACGATTTAGTGTCGCATTACCTGTAATAATGATAAAATCATATTTATTCTCACAAGCTTGCACAAATTCAATACCATCCATACCTGGCATATTAATATCTGTAATAATCAAATCAACATCATCATTTAGTTTCTTTAAAGCTTCAGTTGCTGATTTATAAGATTTTATAGTAAATTCCTCATACTCACTCAAAGCGATTTCGAGTGATTTTCTCATATTTATATCATCTTCAACTATAACTAAATTCATTATATACCTTAAACTAAAATACCTTTTTTAGGACCACTTTTACCATGGCATTCTTTATATTTTTTACCACTACCACAAGGACAAGGTGAATTTCTAGGCACTTTAGTAATTTGTGCTTCACCATTTTCATCAACACCACTTTCTGTAGCACTAGCTAAAAACTGCTCGTTTTGCTCGTGGCTTTTTTCTTCAAAATTTTGTGCTTCTTTTTGGGTAAAAACTACATTAAATAGTAATTTTAAACTATCAAATTTAACACGCTCAACAAGCTCCATGAAAAGATTATAGCTTTCTTTTTTATATTCTACCAAAGGATCTTTTTGATTATAACTTCTTAAACCTATACCAGTTTTTAAAATATCCATTTGGTATAAATGTTCTCTCCATAGATTATCTAAAATTTGAAGATATAAAATTCTTTCAATTCTTCTAGCTTCTTTATCTTCAATAATACTCATTTTATCTTTGTAAGCTTTTTCTAAAATTTCACTTAATTTATTTTCTACTTCAATTACACCTAAATCTTTAAAATCAGCTTCGTTTAGTTCAAGGTTACATTCGTAACTTACTTTTTGTTTTAAACTTTCAAAATGTTTAACATCATCTTCAAGCTCTGCATTTAGATAAATTTGACTTACCAAATGATTACTATATTCAGCAATATTTTTTAAAATTTTATCTTGCAAGTCAAATTCTTCATCTAATAATTCATTTCTATAATTATAAATAGTCTTTCTTTGTTCATTTGCCACATCATCATATTCAAGTAAGTGTTTTCTACTTTCAAAATGTAAACTTTCAACTTTTTTTTGTGCATTTTCAACAGCTCTTGTAACAATGCGACTTTCTATATGCTCACCCTCTTCTATACCTAATCTTTCCATGATATTTTTAATGCGATCACCACCAAAAATTCTCAAAAGATTATCCTCTAAACTTAAATAAAATCTACTTACACCAGGATCACCTTGACGTCCTGCACGCCCACGAAGTTGATTGTCTATTCTTCTGCTTTCATGGCGCTCAGTTCCTATGATATAAAGCCCTCCTAAAGCTCTTATTTCATCATCTATTTTTATATCAACCCCACGACCTGCCATATTGGTAGCTATAGTTACTGCGCCTTTTTTACCCGCATCTTGGATAATTAAAGCTTCTTGTTCATGATTTTTAGCATTAAGTACATGATGAGGAATGCGTTCTTTTACAAGCATATTATGAAATACTTCACTTCTTTCAATACTTGCAGTCCCCACTAAAACCGGTTGACCTTTTGCATTTGCTTTTTTTATCTCTTCAATAACTGCTTTAAATTTTTCTTCTTGTGTTTTATAAATCAAATCATCTTTATCTATTCTTGCAACCTGTATATTTGTAGGTATGGAAACCACATCTAAATTATATATTTGAGAAAATTCTGTTGCCTCAGTTTGTGCAGTACCTGTCATACCTGCTAATTTTTTATACATTCTAAAATAATTTTGAAAAGTAATATCTGCTAAAGTTTGACTCTCTTCTTGAATTTTTACTCCTTCTTTAGCCTCTAATGCTTGATGCAAGCCGTCACTAAAGCGTCTTCCTTCGCTTAGCCTTCCCGTAAATTCATCAACAATTACAACTTCTTTATCTCTTAATACATAATGCACATCTTTTTCAAATAAATTATGTGCTTTTAAAGCCTGATCAAGCTGATGGGCTAATATTGCATTATCTAAGCTATATAAATTTTCTACTCCAAATAATTTTTCTGCCTTAGAAATTCCAGCCTCTGTGATCATAATAGTTCTATTTTTCTCATCGACAACAAAATCACCACTTGGCAATTCTTGAGGAGTAGCAGCTGCTTGGCCTTTTTGCATTTGTTTTGCTACTTCATTTGCTTTAATATAACCATCTAAAGTTCTATTTGTAGGCCCACTTATAATAAGCGGAGTTCTTGCTTCATCTATTAAAATACTATCTACTTCATCAACTATAACAAAATTATGTTCTCTTTGTACTTTTTCAAGTTTTGAAAATTTCATATTATCACGCAAATAATCAAAGCCAAATTCATTATTTGTACCATAAGTTATATCACACTCATAAGCTTTTTTATGCGCCTCATCGCTATTTTGTTCTGAAAGTATCACCCCCACACTAAAACCCAAGAAATTATAAATGGCACTCATTTGCTCTGCATCTCTTTTGGCTAAATAATCATTTACAGTAACCACATGCACACCCTTACCGCTCATAGCATTTAATACAACAGGTAAAGTCGCAACCAAGGTTTTACCTTCCCCGGTTTTCATTTCAGCGATTTTTCCCTCATGCAAAACCATACCACCGATTAATTGCACATCAAAATGACGCATATTAAGCGTTCTTTTTCCTACTTCTCTAACTATTGCAAAAACATCATTTAATATTTGATCTAAAGTTTTTTCTTCTTTTTGAATTTGTGTTTTAAAATCTATAAAATTTTGTTTTAATTCATCATCGCTTAAATTTTGGTATTTTGACTCTAAAGCATTAATTTGTGCAACTCTCTTTAAATATTTTTTTACTTCTCGATCGTTTTTTGTGCCAAATATTGCTTTAAATACACTAGAAAACATTTTTTTACCTTTAATTACAAAAATATATGCTAGATTATACCTTGATTTTAATTAGAACTATATAAAAGTTTTATTTGCATAAATTTTATATAATTTGTTAAATTTTAAAGGATAATTATGAAATATTTTATATTTTTAATGATATTTGCTTGTAATATTTTTGCTTTTGATATAAATTTTAAAAATTTTAGCAGTGATTTTGAGCAAAAAGTGCAAAGTAACAATTCTTCGCTAAATTATAAAGGAAATTTTATCATTACTCAAAATAAAGCTTTTTGGAATTACACTAAACCAAATAAAAAACAGATTTATATCAATAACAAAGAAGTTGTTATCATAGAACCTGAATTAGAACAAGCCATTTATACTCAATTGCAAAATTTACCAAATCTTCAAGCAATTTTTAAAAATGCAAAATTAATATCTCATGAAAATTATGAAGCAAAATACGAAAATATCACATATAATATCAAACTAGAAAATAGTAGTCTTAATAGTATTTCTTATAAAGATGAATTAGGAAATTTAGTTAGTATTTATTTTTACAACCAAAAATTTGATCAAAATATTAACAAAAATATTTTTATACCAAAAATCCCAAGCCATTTTGATATAATCCAATAATCAAAATGGTATCTCTTTAAACAAATCTTGTTCTTTGTTTGGTGCTAACATTTGCATTTGAGTATTTTCCATAGTTTTTAAAATCATATCCATAGCTTCTTTACTTGCATTAACATCTTGATTGAAACTTATATTGTCATCTTTAACACTGCTTGTTTGAGTAGCATTCATATCTTTTGATTGGGTATTATTTTGATCTGAGGTTTTAGCAACTTTAAGAATATTTTGAATTTCTTCTTGCTTAGCAGTTTCTTTTAAATCTTCTTCCTTTTTTTCTAAATCTTTTACAAAACGCTTCAGTTCTTCTATATCAAATTGAGCTACTGAATTAATTTTTAAAATGTAAATATTTTTTATTTGAGTTTTGTATTTTTTATTGCTAAATTTAAGCAAAGTTTCTTTGAAGTTGTTTTTACCCACTTCTGTGAATAAATCTTCATAAAAATAACTAGATACAATAGTGTTTAAAACATCAATAATTTTCTTTTGGTCTAAATTTTCTCCCTCAAAATCTAAAGTCATTTCAATCTTTTTTAAAGTATTATTTCCAACCTTTGAATACAAATCTGTTCTAAAATCTTCTATACTTAAAGAATTAGCATAAATACTACAAAAAGAAAAAAATAAAATTACCACCCATCTCATAATCACTCCCTATCTTCTTCTAAATTTACAAATTTTTCTTGCAGATAAAATTGTTTTACCTCTTTATCGAATTTTAAAATTTTTAAAAAATAATCCTCAAAAGGCATTTTATAATTATATACGATTTTTAAATTACTTGGATTAATGGCTCTTGATAAACATACATATAATTGTCCTTTTTCAAAAATTCCATCAATATCACATATTAATTTATCTATACTCATACCTTGAGATTTATGGATTGTTATAGCATAAGCTAGTTTTATAGGAAATTGAACAAATTTAGCTTTTATCTTAACTTCTAGTTTTTCATCTTTATCTAGCTCATACTCTTCTAAGGTATATTCATATGGTTTTAATTTCAATCTTTCACCATTATTTTTTTCTATCAGAATATATTCTTGCTCTTTATCTTTTATAAAATCTAAAACAACACCTTGCTCCCCATTATAATAATTTTCTTCTTTATTATTCACACAAAAAATAATCTTAGCGCCTATTTTCAATTTTAACTCACTCAAAGAATTAAGTCCGTTAATCCACTGCTCGTAAGTTTTATCATCTAAAGTATAATCTAGTTTTTCAGCTTTTGCATTAAATACACTTTCTTTACCTTGTAAAAGATTTAATTTTTCAGTATTAATATGATTAGTTTTTTTATTTGTGGCACATAATAGAGTATATTCATCCATATACTCAAGTAAATTTTTTGAACTAATTAACATTTTTTTAAAGAAATTTAGCATTTCTTTATTTACTTCACCCATTCTAAGAAAAAACAAATATTCATAAAATTGCTTATCTAAAGTTCTTTTTGTAATGCTAAGTTTTAAATTAATAAATTTAAGATCATTCCAAGCTTGCGAAGAAAAAGCATATAAAGTATTTTGAAATAAAGTGCTTTGAATTTGATTTTCTCTATAATTAATCACAGGTGGAAGTTGAAAAAAATCTCCAACTAATAAAATTTTACCATTAAAATCACTTCTTGATAATCTATAATAAATCATTTCCATCAATGAAGCACTTACCATAGAGATTTCATCAATAACCAATAAATCACATTGTTTTAAAATTCTCTTTAATTTTTCTAGTTTATCTTTTTGCTTTCTATCTTCATAATACAACTCATCATAATTTTGACATCTTTTAAAAGCAAAAAAACTATGTAAAGTAACACCACCTATATTAAAAGCACTAAGTGCAGTAGAACCCAATACAACGACAATTTTTCCTTGAACTCTATAAGATTTTATAAGCTCCATAGTTAAAAAAGACTTACCAACACCTGCACCACCACTTAAAAATATGTTATTATCTCTTAAAAAATTTTCCAATCTACTCAATATCATCTTAACATTATATTATAATCTAGTAAAACCCTTATAAAAATCTCTTACAAACTAATTTATATTTTTTATCAATTAATACCTTATCTAATATAAACAACCAAAACCTATCATCCACAATTGATTCAAACACCAAATTAAAGTATTGCTACTAGCCTAGCTACTATCTCGCCAAAAAATCCACCACCAACTAAAAATATAAAAACAAAAACATCTAAAATAAAATAA